>CAYNZI010000285.1:0-4433 GCA_964401565.1 uncultured Spongiibacteraceae bacterium | reverse complement strand
TCGTTGGTACCGATCCCATCTTACCAGAGGCACCCCATCCGCCGATGATAGCAGAAAACATCCCGGCCTCGCCTCCTGCTCGAGCAATAAGCAGCCCGCCCGGTCGAAATTTCGGAAGCATTTTGTCCTTAAGCGTTTCAGGTAACCCTTCGTCGATTCCGCCGGCGCCGATAATTAATTCGGACCCCGGCCTAAGCAAGAGTTTTTCCAGCTCCTCGCGAAGACGGTCTTTGCTCCATCCCGCCTGTTTGAAAACACGATAATGCTCGGGGCCAATCACCAATATGACATCCGAGGCCATAACCATTTTGGAGTGCCCCACGGTTTTCAATGTTTCGGCAAAACTTCTCGCCAATGACTCAGGGTTTCGGGACTTCTGGTCGAAAACGCCATGTACGCCGTCACCGGCAAACAACGTGACCGAGGAATCCTGTCGGTCTGCACCTTGGTCCATCGCCACCGTGGGCCAAAAGTCATCAGTTTCGTCTTCGGCAAAAGAAAAACCCATTTTTCCAGGCGAGCCTAGGGTCGATCGGTCAAGTTCGCCAGGCTTGCCTCCGCCAACATTACGAATCACCAGTTGTAGTGCTCTGCCGATTGTTGAGTTCGCTCTGTTTCCCTGGCCGAGAGCATTTTCTGCCCAATTCATACCGATTGCTTTGGTGATGGGGCCGCTGACTATGGCAATAGGTCCCGAAAACCAGGTTGTTGCCAGTAGGCCGTGCATACAAAACTGGTCGGCCAGCGCTGCTTCCACCGTCGCCAGTACGACAGGAAGATATTCGGGTTTGCAGCCAGCCATCACGGCGTTAATAGCCACTTTTTCAACCGTACAGGGGTACAGGTTGGGAGGAATGTTTCCGATAATCTCTGAAGGCTCTCTATCGGTGCCTTGAAGCATTGCCATAACACGTATTTCAGAAGGAGGGATAACAGGGAGGCCATCGCTCCAGCCGCGGTCGAAGCCCATTTCCATTTCATCAGCGTATGCATCAACGGCAATACGACGAGATGTCATCACATCGCCTTTGAATCGAACTTCCAATTCTTCAAAACGACCGGGTTCCAGCGAAAGGGAGCCACATCCGGGTCGGTTTTCGGCGAGGTTGGGAGCGAGGTTGCTAAGTCCACAGAGCGCTTCCCATTCGGGACGGTTCCAGCCAACGACGCGATCAACTTCCTTGCCGCCAGAAAAACGGATGGCGGTAGGGACAACTTCAATGTCCATCTGCCACGACTGACCAAGGTCGCTATCGTCGATAACGTGTTTAATCGTTTCAGGAAAGCTGGGACTGTCCTGAGAGATAACGCGCACAGCTAATCCTGACTCGACCATTTGCTCAAGTGCGGGAACGACATGGACACAGGTCGGACAGTTTTCTTTAACAACTATGGCTATATATTCGTTGGTATCAGTTTCTATCATGATTAATACCTGACTCCCTTGTAGGGGGGTAGTTGACGTATATCTGGCGGAAAAGAGTGGGAGTCGAACCCACCAAACACGCAATTTGCGCGTTTCACCGGGTTTGAAGCCCGTGCGCCCCACCGGGGAGCGATTCCCTTCCTGTGATTATTTTCCTGCAGAAACGTTCTGCATAATGACAAGGCGCTAAGAGTGCCGCACATTTTGTTGAACTGCAAACCCTCTTGGGGTTTTGATGGTGTGGATCTTAGTTGCGCCAGTCCAGTGTGACTGAGTGGGCGCTGGGTAAGATTACAGCGGACTAATAGAACGCTGGCGAAATCTCCTCGCAGCCAATGATAATCATCGAGCCGAATGGTAGTATTCGGCGCTGTTGTATTTCGTGGTCTTTGGACGAAATAAAGTGCTGGCGCGTAATGTAAGGAAAACCAATGGTTAATGATTTAACACCGATAGTGGTGGGAGTCGGTCAGGTGACAGAATTGCCGGGAGAAGATCTCGCTTCTGCTTCCTCGCCGATTGATCTAATGGTGCAGGCTACCGATAAGGCGCTGACGGATGCGGGTGTTAGTCGCGAGTTGTTATCGCAACTAGACCAATTGGCGGTTGTGAGAAGTTTCCGGGAGTACACGGATAACACCGCTTTCTGTTTAGCGAGATGCCTCAACGCAGGGCAGGCGGAGCAGTGGATGATGCCTCATGGTGGCAACGGGCCACAGTATTTGGTTAATCGGTATTTCGAATCCATTGCCAAAGGCGAGAATAAATTTATATTACTGTCCGGCGCAGAGGCCATGAATACCTCTCGCCGTATCGTTAAGTCGGGCTCCAGGCCCGACTGGTCAGAGCCGGTAGACCAGCCTGCACGTTATATGGTTTCTGACAAGGAAATGAGTACCGAGCATGAGAAAGCCAATGGTGTTGGGGTAGCCAGCTCGGTGTACCCATTGTTTGAAAATGCACTGCGTGGAGCTTATGGTGAGGGTATCGACGAGCATCAGCGAGAAATGGGTGAGCTTTTTGCAAAATTTTCCGCCGTTGCTGCCAATTCGCCAACGGCCTGGTATCCGGAGAGATTAAGCGCTTCTGATATATCCGAGGCGAGCCTGGATAATCGCTATGTTGGTTGGCCGTATACCAAACGAATGAACGCAATGAATCAGATAAACCAGAGTGCTAGCTTGTTGCTGTGCTCGGTTGATTTTGCAAAAGAAGCGGGTATCAGCGAAGAAAAATGGGTCTATTTACATGGTTGTGCTGATGTCAATGAACGGCATAATCTGTCAGACAGGGTTAACTATTACAGTTCTCCGGCAATGGGCTTGATGGCAAAAGAGACCTTCGCAATGGCGAATATGGCAGTGGATGATATTGATTATTTCGATATCTACTCCTGCTTTCCTGTTGCTGTTCAAATTGCCAGGGACGAGTTAGGCATTGCCAAAGATGACCCCCGTTCACTAACGATTACCGGAGGTTTGCCTTTTCATGGCGGGGCCGGCAATAACTACGTAATGAATGCTATTGCGACGATGATTGAAAAACTGCGATCAAACCCGGGGAAATTCGGATTGGTGACCGCAAATGGGGGGTTTCTGACCAAACACGCCGCAGGTATCTATTCAGCGATACCGACGTCCGGGCCCTGGGTTCGAAAAGATCCGGCTAGTTATCAGTGTCTGATTGATGAGTTGCAATCGCCACCATTGGAAGTGGCACCGGCCGGAGAGGCGATCATTGAAACCTATACGGTGACATTTGGCCGTGATAATACGCCTAATGGTGGTATTATCGTTGGTCGGCTTGGCGATGGCAGCGATCCAATGGCTCCGCGTTTTTTCAGCAGCCCTCCCGACGATCCCGAATTATTGCTAGCAATGACAAAACAAGATTACCTCGGCGTAAAAGGCACTGTCATCACCGGCGAAACTAATATATTTACCCCCAACAAATAGTGTGCAACTTGTCGGGCAATCTAATGTTGAAAACAGTTAATATCACTTAAGAGAGGACATACAATGACAACACCACTATTCGATCTAACAGGAAAAGTTGCTTTGCTAACGGGTTCTTCGAAAGGAATGGGCAAGGCCATGGCAGAAGGTCTTGCAGAGCAGGGCGCTAAAGTGGTTATTTCCAGTCGGAAACTGGAACCTTGTGAGGCCGTAGCGAATGAAATCAATGAAAAATACGGCCCAGGTAGCGCTATCGCTATTGCTTGTAATATTGGTTACAAAGAGCAGCTGCAGCAGTTGGTCGATACCACGCGTGAAAGATTGGGCGCAATTGATATTCTTGTGGCCAACGCTGGCGTCAATCCTTTCTATGGGCCAATGTCTGAAATTCCAGATGCCGCTTTCGACAAAATACTGAGCAGTAATATCAAATCCAACCACTGGTTGTGCCAGATGGTAGCGCCGGATATGATCGAAAAAGGATGTGGCTCTATTATGATTACATCCAGTGTTGGCGCGTTTGGCCCTTCAGATGTATTGGGCACTTACAATATTTCCAAACTGGCGGATATTGCTCTGGTTAGAAACCTGGCTCTTGAGATGGGTCCTAAAGGGGTGCGTGTTAACGCGATTTGTCCTGGTTTGATCAAAACTGATTTTGCCAAAGCGTTGTGGGACAACCCTGCTGCTGAAAAACGTGCCAATCAGCAAATTCCATTGCGGCGTTTGGGTGAGGCAGAAGACTTTAAAGGCATCGCGGTGTTTTTAGCGTCAAATGCCAGCGCCTATGTTACCGGTCAAGCTATGACTGTTTGCGGTGGTAGCAATATGTGGGCTTAACGGAAGTTTCGTAGTACTGATGATACCGGGGTACTATTGAAGTCCCCGGTGTCATTGTTGAGCTTTTGCCTTTTTTGGTCCCAGCTATCTAGCCAAGTGATTTTCGTCTGAGTCGGCGCATGCCTCCCAGCCAGCGATCAATATCATTACCCTTGCGGCGTACATAGTCTTCAACTTCCGGGTGAGGTAGTACGTAAAACCGCTCTTCTCGC
>CAYNZI010000284.1:0-4464 GCA_964401565.1 uncultured Spongiibacteraceae bacterium | reverse complement strand
GCGGATAAAGTAATAGTAACACCATCATTAATGCACCAATAATTCCGAACGCGTAGCCAAGGCCGTGTTCAGCCGATAGCCAGTATTCAGTGCGTTGACTCCAGCCCCACGCCATCGCCAATAAAACGACTGCTGCAAAAATCAGCGGTATGCGGCTGGTTTTATGGGTGCTGTATTGCTGGTTGGTTGTGATGACGGCCATGATTTTTTCGATGATTATTGTCATTTTCCGATAAAAGCACCCATCATTGGGCTGACGACCATAAGTAATATCACACCAACCTTAAGGATTCGTCAAATGGGAGGAGTTTTTTATAAAATGTGTGAGCTAGTCGGCTTTTCAAGTCTTTCTGAGTTTTGTAAGGGGACTTGCTAGATATTCCTACTTGCCGGCACTTGAGTACAAAGAGCTTTAGGACTACTTTGAATCATATCTACAATCATCGGCGACGTGAGAAAAATGGAGAAAGCAGCTGCGCTATTGATATATTTGACCCCATTGGTGGCCATTGTTGGCTATTTTGTTTTTTCTCGTCGAAAGATAGCTCTTCAGAATATCGATATTAAATTTGACGCTGTTTCCAATGGCTTGACCGAACCTGCCTCGTTACATCCAATAATTGACCCACTGAAATGTATCGGGTGCGGCAGCTGTGTGAATGCCTGTCCCGAACAACAAGTCCTAGGGTTGATCAATCAGAAAGCGGAATTGATTGCACCGAGTCATTGTATTGGCCATGGTGCCTGTAAGGCTGCATGCCCTGAAGATGCAATTACTCTGGTGTTTGGCACGGCAACTCGAGGTGTTGATATTCCTGAGTTGAGCAGCGAATTTGAAACTAGTCAGCCAGGGGTGTTTATTGCAGGGGAGCTGGGTGGGATGGGCTTGATTCGCAATGCGATAGAACAGGGTAAGCAAGCGATGGCTGCAATTAACAAATATTGCAACGCTTCAAAGTCAGTCGATGATTCAATGTATGACGTGACCATTGTCGGTGCCGGACCCGCTGGTATAGCGGCGTCGCTGTATGCCATAGAGCACAATATGAAATACCTGTTGCTGGAACAAGATAGTCTCGGCGGGACAGTTTCTCATTTCCCCAGAGGTAAAGTTGTAATGACTTCACCGGCAAAATTGCCTTTAGTCGGCACTGTTAAGTTTTCAGAAACGAGTAAAGAAGAATTGCTGGAATTTTGGCAACAGGTTGAGCGCAATCATAAGCTAAAGGCGAATTACCAAGAGCGGTTGGAAAACGTGAATCGGGAAGATGATTGTCTGCATGTCGTTACCAACAAAAGCGTGTACAGAAGTAAAACGCTGTTGATGGCGATTGGTCGCAGAGGAACTCCACGAAAACTGGGTGTCGAGGGTGAAGAGCTTGATAAGGTGATGTATCGGCTTGTGGACCCCCATCAATTCAGGCATCGGCATGTATTAGTTGTTGGAGGCGGCGATAGTGCAATCGAGGCAGCCCTGGCAATTTCTGAAGAGGAGGGAACCACAGTGACATTAAGCTATCGAGGTGATTCCTTTAGTAGGGCCAAAGAAAAAAATCGCGCCAGTATTGCGTTAGCCGCTCAGAAAGAAGGGTTTTCCGTCTACCTGCAATCGGAAGTTAATAGCATAACGGTCTCCGCAGTAGCATTGAAAACGGCGAGTGGTATAAAGCAACTGAAGAACAGTTACGTCATTATATGTGCGGGGGGTGTGCTTCCGAATGCGTTATTGAATGACATTGGTATTAGCGTCACTACCAAGTATGGCACCGCGTAATGGTCAGATTTATCGGTTCAACATTTCTTTCTATCCTGTTAGTTATGTCGAATTTGTCTTCGGCTGAAACTGATAAAAGACTGCCGATTGAGTTGAAGCGTCTGCTTCTTGAAAAGCAGTACGACGTACTTAATAAGAAACTTTCAGTATTGGCTGCCGCGGGAGATATGGCGGCTCAATTTCAGCTGGGAGTCAGTTATGAAAAAGGGCTCGGAGTCCCAATAGATACCGACAAGTCACTCGGCTGGTATCAGTCGGCTGCCGATCGAGGTTATGTAAAAGCCCAATTTAGTCTTGCCCTTCTATTACTTGATCGGCCTGAGCGGCGGCAGATAGCCATCAAATATCTTGAAATGGCGGCGAAAAATGGCCATGCCATGGCTGCCAAAAAACGGCTTAGGCTGGGTAGGGTTGATAGCTTAAGTCGTGGTGATATTGACCAACAGCTGCTTTATGGCGCTAAACATGGCAAGTCAGAATTAGTTATCTCTAGCTATAAAAGCGGAGCTAACCTCGATATCAGAAATAAAGCAGGGCAGACGGCATTACATTTGGCTGTTGCGAACAATCGACTCCAACTCGTCAAGCTATTGCTGACGTATGGTGTGGCAGCAGCAGCGATAGATAGCGCGGGAAATTCAGCATTGCATTATGCGGTGAAATACAACGCGACAGATATTTTGAAAGAACTCGCGATAGTGTCTGATATTGAACAGCGCAATGAAAAGTCGCAAACAGCTTTGATGCTGGCGATACGGCTGGGAAGAGAGGATATGGCCGTTCACCTCATCGAGAAAGGAGCTTATCTCAATACCCGCGATAGCGGTGGCCGTTCAGCGATTGAGTTAGCTGAACAGAAGGGCCTTGCAAAAGTACTTCAGGTGATGGAGAAAACGGATAGTGCCATGGCATCGAGTGCGAATGAAGTTGGTCGTAAGCGCCGAGTGGAGGCAATGCAAGTACAGTTACAACAGGCGATATACAGTGATTGGGATCTTCTAATGCTGGCATCTTGGCTGGGTGATAAAGAGGTTGTTAAATGGTTGCTTCTGGACGCCGGAAAAACCGAGAGCCTGGCATCAGCGCTTGAATTGTCTTTGGAAAAGCAGCATCGGGATGTTGCATCGATATTAAGTGGAATCGTGGCCAAACGAGATATTTCCAGCGCGGTATTAGAGCAATTGATCACGTGGTCTATCGAGGCTGACGATTTGGATAGCTTTGTGCTGTTGTCTGATGCGAGCGAACAATCCAATCTGGACGGTCAGTTTTGGTATGCAATACATTCGTTCTCGCCAGATATTTTTGGCTATCTGGCGGACAAAGAAATAGATGTTGAATTTTCTGTAGACGACGGTAGTACATTTTTACATCAGGCTGCAGGGGTTGGGTCGGCACCGCTCGTTCAAAAATTGTTGGCTAAAGGATCGCGATCTGATAGTCGTGATTTGATGGGATTGTCAGCGCTGAGATACGCGATAGATAGTGGTCACGAGGATATTGCCGAAATACTCATTTCATCGGGTGCGGATATTAATACTCAAGATACTAAGGGGCACACCCCGCTATTGCGTGCTGTTGTTAATAACGACATTGCTTTGACGAAACTGCTGGTAGAAAAAGGAGCTGATCTTGAGAAGAAAACCGCTAACGGCAATACGGTACTCATTGCCGCTGCGGAAAAATCTTCCTCGTCCATTGTCGAGTATCTACTTAGAAAGAACAGCGAAGTGAAGGCCAGAAATAAGCGCAGTTATACGGCACTGATGGCTGCCGTTCAGCGCGGTGAACAGCAGATAACAGCGCTGCTATTAGAGGCAGGCGCAGATCCCTCCCGACGCAACAGGAATGGAAAAAATGCAATGATGATGTCTGCTGATGAGACCATGTTGGCCATACTTCGAGACTTTGACTAATATTTTTGGAGCAACGAAAAATATTTCATATCCCTGCTGTTTCTAAAGGAGGTTGGCAATTTTTCGGAAAAACTCAATGGTTTCGGTTTCTCGGTATGAACTCTCGTCTAGCGTCAGTGCGTAATCCGAATTGGCTGATAGTTTTACGATGACGAGATCTCGAGTCGGGTTTACGTAGATAAATTGATTGTAAACGCCAATAGCGGAATATTCTCCTTCAGTCGTTTCCGGAATCCACCACTGATAGCCGTAGCCCAGCGGGAACGCTTTATTCAAACCGGGTTGTAGGTGTGGTGCGTCCGGTTTTGTTGCAGCAGTAACCCAATCTTCCGAAACAATTTGTTTCCCTTGCCATTGGCCCTTCAGCCGGTGCAATTCACCCAGCTTTGCGTAATCTCTCGCCGTGGCATTGAGTCCGCCAAAAGCCATTTCTACGTTGTTGTCGTCCACCATCCAATAGGCATCTGTTTCCATACCTAAAGGGTGCCATATTTTTTCTGAGAGATAGTCGGTAACAGATTTTCCGGTTGCCCGTGACAACAACATAGCCAATGCCTGCGTGTCGGCCGAATTGTAGTGATTGAGTGTGCCGGGCTCTCTTTCCCGGACCAGCGTGCTAACAAAATCGTCCAGCGAGCCGCCAAAACTCATAATTTTTCCGAGACGCATAATATCCGACTCAGGGTCGCTATAGTCTTCGTTCCAGGCAGCCCCCGACGACATCTGAAGGACGTCCTTAATACGTACATTGTCGTAAGCAGAACCCAAAAGGCT
>CAYNZI010000283.1:0-4466 GCA_964401565.1 uncultured Spongiibacteraceae bacterium | reverse complement strand
GCAGTTGTAAGTTTTTTTGTATCAGCCATTCGCCCAGTAAACTCCATTTTTTTATTAAAAACCGGAGTGTTTGCAACTGTTTTGGATTATGTTGCTGAGATTTGTGGCTGAGGGCTTCCTGTCCAATCTGAGTCAAATGAAAAACAATTTGGCCTATGATAGTCGCATCCAGTTTGATCATAAATAAGTCTGGTGCATCTATGTGATTCTGTTCACATAAATGCTGGTATTCAGGGCTTTTGGGGAAGTCCTGTGTATCGGTATCTAGGTTGCAGCATTGGCTGGAGGGGGTGGCCAATATATTTTGTAAACTGAGCGCTAGGGAGGGGCAGGCGTGACGAACAACTCTAAAGGTTTGCTCTAAGGTGGCACGACTGAATACGTCCGCTGGTAGTTCCAGCTCTTCGCGCAGAATGTTTGTTGGCGTTAGTGAATGGCCCATATATATTGAGGGTTATCTATAGTTTTGGATCGTTGTTAGAGGTGGCGTTGACATCTATTCTGTCAGTCTTAGTCGGTTTCAATTTGTTAAAAAGTATCTTAAGTTTAGTTCTTCTTTTGTATTTCACCGTTGAATCAGTGAAAATAACCCCATGAAAATACCCTCTATTAAGATCGATAAGTGCTTAGATACCTCGGGCTTATTATGCCCAGAGCCTGTTATGATGTTGCACAAGGCGGTGAGAGAGCTTGCCGATGGTGACGTTTTACAAGTATTGGCAACAGATCCCTCTACCGAGCGCGATATTCCCAAATTCTGCCGCTTTCTTGGGCATCAGCTATTACTGGAAAATGAGCTGGAAAATGAGCCTCTACAGGAGAGCGAACAGGTCTATACCTACTTCATTCGTATAGGCCCGCAAAGTAGGGATGTGGATTAACAGCCTGGTTAGCAGACTGTGTAGAGGGCTTATTCGAGATCAGTTTGTAGCTTCATCCATCATCAACTAACAGTGATATTGCCGCTAAGGCCTCTGGGTCTTCATTTTTGAGCTTGTTGGCAATGTGGTGTTGAAAGAAATAACGAAAAGAATCTCGCGACTGAGCCGGGTAGAGGCAATCATCTCCCGGTAATATCGGGGTGTTTTTTACCTTGTCTTCATCGGCGAGCATGCCGCAGAGTGAACCGTCGTGCAGCAATTGCCAGCTGATAACTTCACTGAGGGTAATGGAGTGGAAACCATTGTCCGATAAAACCGCGTGGGTGCCGATCATATCGGGGATTTCCTGAATAACATCAATTTCGCTATCACACTGCATATCGTAATACTCAGCGGCTGTTTCTAGCTCGATAACTTTGTGAATAGGTGGCTCACTGAAAATTTCGTCGATACCTGGGTCGTAATAGCCTTCCCATCGGCCGTGCAGAGGGTCTTCAATGTCAGTTGCGGCGATAATATTGTCGAGCCAGGGGACTAGTCCAACAACACTGCCGTTGGCTCTGAGGCCCCAGCAGAGTATTTTTAAGCTGAAGTAATTTCCTTCGCTATTGTCATTGGTATAAAGCATTTCCAAACCGTCAAATTCAGGCGCTAGGCGTATGAAACGTTCGTCGTGCAGTGACGAAAAGGATTTTCCGGTGAAAAAGTCGACGACATTGTCATGACTGTTACTTGAAGTTTTCATAATATGACCCCTTATAGACAGTGTTCATGACTGGTTTAGCATGAACAGACGGGTTTCATTTCGCTTCAACTTTAATATCAAACATGGGTATTTGTTGTACCGTTTTATGCGTGACTGAACTCGTCCTCCTGTTGTTTGTCTCTGTATACCTTAAGTTATCGCTTCAATTCTAAAAGTACAACATTTAAAATGATAAAATACAGCGTTTCTTAGAGCCGTTGGGTATAAAAACTGGCGGATTCTGGGATCTTTGGGTAAATCCTCTATTATCGGCTTGTTTTTAGGTGTTAGAGCCGTGTTTTTATCAAAGCTGAATTTTTGGGTTGTTTTGGCGTAACTATTCAGCATATATATATTCGAAGTGCTGAACCTTGGATTTTGGGTATTATTTGAATAAGAAAGAGTAAGAAATGTATGAGGCATGGATACCTCGAGGCATAAATGCCGAATTAAGCCCCCAGAGTCGTTCTCGGACTTTATGCCCCTGAGGGGAGTCCTGTTCTACACGATATTAATACCCGCAGAGCATAAATACCCGCAGGGCATAAACACTGTCTGTACGCCGATGGGTTTACGGCGTTTTCTGGCACAAATGCCCAAAATTTAAGGCGTTCTATGATTGCACTGAATTATTACGTTTTGGCTATTATTGATGCTTGTTGAACCGTTACTTCCATTTATCCCAGGCATCCATCACCTTCATGGAATATTTATAGGACCCATAGCTGCCGTTATAGCGGGCCAAAGCATTTGCCAGGTGGCCGTTGGAGCGTTTGATATAATGCTTGAGAATTGTGCAGCCATAACGCAGGTTGGTTTCTAGGTCGATGAGGTTATCGCTGGGGCGACCAATTTCATTTTTCCAAAAAGGCATAACCTGCATCATGCCCTGCGCGCCTACTCGGGATACGGCGTAGCGATTAAAGTGGCTCTCCACTTCAATTACAGCCAGCACCACTTCTGGATTTAGATCGGCCAGAGTGGCGGCGCGGTGAATACTGCGCAGCAAACTTAGGCGCTGATTTGGGTCTTTATTGAAGTGTGACATGCGCGGAGACTTATCCATAAGCCATACCTGTGCATCGTATTTATCATCGAAGCTGTCGCTGGCTTCCACCGCATGTTTAAGAATCAGTAGTAGCTCATCATCTACCTCAAACTGTGGCGGCGCTGCGTTTGTGGCGTGTGACAGTAGCATGAGTAAGCCGATGATATAAACGGTAGTTAAACGCAGCATATTATAAGGCTCTATGAATTGCGCAGCTTGGCTTTGAGAGTGTCTATAATCTCGGCTGTTGCGATCTCAGATTTGTCGGCATCGCGGCGACCTTTGTATTCGATCACGCCTTTCTCTAGTCCTTTGTCGCCGACGACCAGTCGGTGAGGAATACCCACCAGCTCGGTATTGGCCAGCATTACGCCTAAACGTGCTTTGGGTTCGTCCATAAAGAGCACGTCGAAGCCTGCGGCGGTTAATTCGGTATAGAGGCATTCACATTTTTCGCGTACGGCGTCTGACTTGTGCATATTGATGGGGACTAGTGCAATTTGAAAGGGCGCTATAGCACTGGGCCAAATGATGCCTTTGTCGTCAAAATTTTGTTCAATTGCCGCGGCCACAACACGCGACACGCCTATGCCGTAGCAGCCCATAATTATGGGTTTTTGTTTGCCATTATTATCGAGAATGGTGGCATTCATCGCCTCTGAGTATTTGGTGCCTAGCTGGAATATGTGGCCCACTTCAATACCGCGAGCAATATTCAAAGTGCCCTGACCGCAGGGACTGGGATCACCGGTAACGACATTGCGTATATCGTCAATGCGCGCAGCGTTGAGGTCGCGCTGCCAATTGACACCGGTGAGGTGATAGCCATCTTTGTTGGCACCACAGGCAAAGTCGCTTACATGGGCGGCGGCACGGTCGACAATCATGTCGATGTTTAGGTCGATTGGGCCGATAGAGCCAAGTTCCACATCGAGTTCTTCTTTGATGCGGGCTTCGGAGGCAAATACCAATGGATTGGCGACGCCATCCAGTTTTTCGGCCTTGATGTCATTGAGTTCATGGTCTCCACGCAAAACTAGAGCGACCAGCGGTGCTGGGCCGTTTTTGTCTTCGTCTTTGGATTCACCCAAAACAATTAATGTCTTGAGTATTTGCTGAGGTTTAAGCTCTAAAAAGGCGGAAACATCTTCAATGCTGTGCTGGTCGGGGGTAGCGACTTCAGTTTTTGTCTGGGTGGCCACTGGAAGTTCACTCACCGGTGCTAGCGCCTCGGCCTTTTCTACGTTGGCGGCGTACTCAGAGTCACTGCTAAAGACGATGTCATCCTCACCACTTTGAGCCAATACATGAAACTCGTGTGATACCGCGCCGCCAATAGAGCCTGTATCGGCAATCACTGGGCGATAGTTCAGTCCTATACGATCGAATATATTGCAATAGGCACGGTGCATTTTATCGTAGGTCTGCTGCAGGCAGTCAGTTGATGCATGGAAGGAATAGGCATCTTTCATCGTGAATTCGCGCGCGCGCATAATGCCGAAGCGCGGACGCACCTCATCGCGGAATTTGGTTTGAATCTGGTAAAAGGTTGCAGGCAACTGTTTGTAGCTGTTGATTTCGCCACGCACTAGGTCGGTAATGACCTCTTCGTGAGTGGGGCCCAGGCAAAATTCGCGGTTGTGGCGATCCTTGATGCGCAGTAATTCTGCGCCGTATTCCTGCCAGCGGCCCGATTCAGTCCAAAGTTCTGAGGGTTGTACCACTGGCATTAAGACTTCTTGGGCACCGGTATTTTCCATTTCTTCGCGTACAATTTTTTCTACTTTGCGCA
>CAYNZI010000282.1:0-4494 GCA_964401565.1 uncultured Spongiibacteraceae bacterium | reverse complement strand
CGCTCACCCAATGCCATATTGTATTCACGTGTGCCGCGCTCATCAGCATGGCCTTCAAGGCGCACTTTGTCGCTATTGTTATTCAATATAGAAACTTGGCTATCAAGGGCCGCACGAGTATCGGCTGACAATGTCGCCTGATCAAAATCGAAGTAAAAAACGGTCTGCAAATTCGCGGCAGCTTCTTCAGCGGCAAGGCGTGCAGCTTCTGCTTCTGCTTCTGCAGTCGCATTTCGTGACGCGGCTTCAGCATCGGCGGCCTGCTCTGCTGCTATACGATCAGCATCAGAAGTATCTTCTACTGTATCGTTACCAGCACAGCCTACGAGTAATACAGAAGCCAAAATGGCACCTAGTAGTTGAGTTTTGTTAATTTCCATGTTCAATCCTAAATAGTCAGGTTAGCAAATTGGTTGTTTTGACAGCGTTCACAAACTCAGTGCCAAATATTTATACGCCAGGCACTAGTGTTAACGACGATTGGCTACAGTTTAGTCGTAAATCACCCCATGAGCCATGTTGTAGCTGATGTTTGTCCCTATATAGCAGATTTTACGGAATCTAAAACAAAATCTCCACGAATTCGTCAGAACTTGTTCACAGATCCGTAAAATAAAACCACTTATTCCTGTTTTACTTTAAAAAAGGTGACCAGGCAGGTTCCCGTACATCACCAAACCGTGATGGCATAAAGTATTTAGTACCGCCGTCGAGAGACACCGCCGCTAGAACGCCTTTCCCTCGGGTTTTGGTTGCATACAACAAAATGGCGCCATTGGGTGCAATACTTGGAGACTCGTCCAAATCAGTTTCCGTCAGTATATTGATTTTACCACGCTCTATATCGAGCAATGCAATATGGTCTCTACCGTTTGACCGATGTACCATAATGATTCCCCCCCCACCTGGAACCACCTTTGCCTTCGCGTTATAACTACCTTCAAATGTAATTCGCTCTTCGTAGCCATTGGCCAAGGTAACCTGGTAAATCTGCGGCTTTCCGCCACGATCCGACGTATAAACCAGTGATTTTCCATCTGGCATCCACGAAGGCTCAGTATCAATCGCAAAGTGACGGGTCACTCGCTTCAAATCTCGCGTGGCTACATTCATAACGTAAATATCAGGACTTCCATCTTTCGACAAGACCATCGCCAACTGTTTACCGTCGGGTGACCAGGCAGGTGCTCCATTCAAGCCTTTAAAGTTGGTCAGCTGACTCCGTTCGTTGGTTCGAAGGTTGTGCATGAAAATGGCTGGACGTGTTGTTTCGAACGAGACATAGGCAATAGTTTCACCGTCAGGCGCCCAGCTCGGGGTCAAGATAGGCTCCTGGCTTTCGAAAACAATTCTCTCCCTAGCTCCATCCACATCTGACGTTAGCAAGCGATAGGTATATTGGGCATTGCCCCGCCCAACCGCAGAAACATAGAGTAGTTTCGTGCTAAATGCCCCCCGAATACCGGTCAGCTTCTCGTAAACTCGATCGCTGATGGCGTGTGCAATATCGCGCAAGCCCTCTGCTCTGCCTATCTCCCGATCTTCCAGCACCATTGCCTGTGTATATACATCAAACAGCGCATATTGTGCCTGTAGACCCTCCGCCGTTGGAACCAACTTTCCAACCAGTAGATAGTCAACATTGAGCGCGCGCCAGTCGCGAAAATATACTTCGCTTTTATCCTGTGGCGTACTCAGCATGTCGTCCTTCGCTACCGGGGAAAATTGCCCAGTTCGCTGTAAATCTGTTTCAATAATGGCCGATACGTCTTCTTTGGGCACGCCCCCTGCCTCCCAACCGAAAGGCACCACCGCTATGGCTGTAGGATTATCCACCCCCTTGGTAATTTCAATAATTAGTTGAGCCGATACCTGACTAGTAAAGGCCATTAACGCAAACACTATCAATGCTATCCGTCTCACAGACGCAAATCCTCCGGTCTAAATTTTAATCGTAAGCGACGAAAATTCGCTTCAAATATTCTACTGGGTAATTGTTGTAACTCGGGAAACCGCTCTGCCTTAAGCACCGCATTTTCAGCCGATCGATCAAATGCTGAATTACCACTACTATTCAACACCCTGACACTGACTACTTCGCCAGTGGGTACCATCTGTATCGCCAGTACCACCTCCATACTATTGCGAGCACTGGGAGGCCGATTCCAGTTACTTTCAATGACCTCTGTGATCAATGCCACATACGAGTTCGCCAGATCAGTATCATTGAGCATTTGGCTCTCGGCATTTTCCTGGGCAATGGCATCAGCAAAGTCCTGGTCTTGCTGTGCTTTCAAGCGCCGTTGTTCCGCTAAACGATTTTTCTTTTCCTGCTCTTGACGTTGCAGCGCTTTTTTTTGTGATGCTTTTTTCTGTTGTTCTACCGCTTTCTGCTGTTCTGCTCTAGCCCGTTGGGTTCTTCGTTTTTGTTCTGCTTTTTTCTTCGCTGCCAAAGCCGCTTTTTTTGCTTTGTTGTCAGTCTTTTTTTGCTGGGTGGTCGTGGTTTTTTTTACCGGCTTTGCCTTCGGCTTGTCGATCGTAACCAACTCAGCCCTGATATATTGCGTCGTCGCTCGCGTCACCAGAGGTTCGGACTCTGGCGCGTCGATAATAATGACCGCCAAAATCACTGCGTGAAAAAAAAACGTGGCTAATAACGGTAAAGTCAGCGACTTATACATAATGGGTTAGGGGTTTTCCGTTACCAGGCCAATCGACGGTGCGCCCGCTGCCTGTAAGGCCGCCATTAATTCCACCACATTGCCGTAAGGAACATTTTTATCCCCCCAAACCAGAACTGTTGTATTCGGTTTTCGGCGAATTATTTTACTCACTTTATCCTGAACAACATTCAACGACTGTGATATCTCTTTGTCTTTTCCCAAATTAATGAAAAAACTGCCATCCGCCTTTACGGAAACAATTAGCGGCTCGTCATCTTGTTGGCCAACAGGAACTGTAGAGGCCTTCGGCAACTCTACTTTGACACCTTGCATCAGCATCGGTGCCGTCACCATAAAAACAATCAGCAAGACCAACATTACATCAATGTAGGGAACCACATTGATATCAGACATAGGTTTGCGGCGCTTATGTCGTCTGGACATCTAAACTATCCTTTGCCGCGAGAAGGTTGTGTTGGAGCCACCGGAGATGTGTGGGCTTGTCGATGCAAAATACCGTAAAACTCATCGCTAAAACTATCGTATTTATTGAGCATAATCTCTACTCGGGAGGAATATCGGTTATAGGCCATGACAGCCGGAATAGCGGCAAACAAACCCATTGCAGTCGCCACCAATGCCTCAGAGATACCCGGCGCGACAGTGGCCAATGTAGCCTGATTCATTGTTGCCAGGCTTTGGAATGAGGTCATGATCCCCCAAACCGTTCCAAACAAACCAACGTAGGGGCTGATAGACCCCACTGTCGCCAGAAACGGTAAATGCATGTCCATTTGTTCTTCTTCTCGGGATGTCGCCACACGCATGGATCGTTGTGCGCCTTCCATAATCGCATCCGGATCAACACCGGCTTGTTGCCGCAGTCGAGAGAATTCCTTGAACCCCGCTCGAAAAATACTTTCCATTCCGACGAAAGATGAGCCGGATTCTGTCTGTACAGACCCCTGCCGAAACAATTGGCTCAGGTCCATACCTGACCAAAATTGATGCTCAAAATTCTGCATAGCCTTATTGCACGCATGAAAATAGAAACCTCGCTGTACGATCATAAACCAGGATATCGCTGAAAAAATAAACAACAGTGCCATCACAGCCTGTACGGTTAAACTGGCGTTGGCAACGAGTTGCCAAACTGAAAGTTCTTCTGCCACTTCTACTTGCTCCCTAGGACCGACTTATCATAACCGGGTGAATAAATTCTATTGCGTTACTTACAACAGGCTGACTAATATTTAACCGATCTCTCGGTTAATGGCCGCTAACATCACGTCCGGAATACGGTGTGGTTTGATCGACTGTTGCTTAACACAAGCCAATTTGACTTCCGCACGGCACAGCAGTTCCCTATTTTCACTCCCGTCGCCATTATCGACTCCAGCGACAATTTTGTACACTTCCTGCACCATTACCATGTAGGTTTTACCGGCTTTGATTATCCGAGCGGTAGCAACTAGCGCATCATCAAGCCTGGCCGGCTTTTTATAGTCACTGCTCAGTGAGTGCACAACAAACATCAGCTCCGCGCTAAAACTATCGCCTTTACCAAAACCGAGACTGCGCATAAATTCAGTGCGCGCCCTCTCGATGTATTTTAGGTAATTGACATAATAGACGATACCACCAGCATCGGTATCTTCAATATAAACTCTCAAGGGCCATTCAAACGGTCTCACCACTGAAGAAGTAGACATTAACCCGGCAAATCCTCGTTTTCATTCTGATCCACGATAGATTGCCCAACGCTGTTATCGTGACGGGAATAATCCAATCCAAAGTGCAGATATGCATTGCGAGTAGCCATTCGGCCACG
>CAYNZI010000281.1:0-4502 GCA_964401565.1 uncultured Spongiibacteraceae bacterium | reverse complement strand
GTTTTTTAATGCGGAGTTATTGATGAGAGTATTACTGGTTGGTTCTGGCGGACGGGAGCACGCTTTGGCATGGGCAATGGCGAAATCAAAAAATTGTAAAAAACTATATTGCGCGCCAGGTAATGCGGGGATCGAGGATTCAGCTGCGCGTGTTGCAATTGCGGCTGATGATATCGATGGGCTGGTAGAATTTTCAAAAAAGAACCAAATTGATCTGCTGGTCGCCACCACCGTCATAGAGGTGGGCGTAGACGTTCCGAATGCCAGCCTCATGATTATTGAAAATGCAGAGCGGTTGGGGTTGTCACAACTCCACCAGCTACGTGGCAGGGTGGGCAGGGGCCGCACGGCCAGTCACTGCGTGCTGATGTATCAATCACCGCTGGGGCGACTAGGCAAACAGCGGCTACAAATAATGCGACAGAGTAGCGACGGCTTTGTCATTGCAGAGAAGGATCTGGAGCTGCGAGGGCCTGGAGAGCTCTTAGGAACCCGTCAAACCGGGTTGATGCAGCTTCGTATCGCAGACCTAGAACGAGATAGCCACCTGCTAGAAGAAGTGAACGCTGTAGCACAGCAAATGATCAACAATTACCCGCTTGCCGTTGACCCACTAATTCAGCGCTGGATTGCCGACGGTGAGCAATACGCGCAGGTTTAACCCTTTGTAATACAGGGGTTTTTACATTTTCTTGCTGTTTGATTAAATATATTACATAGCGAGACGAAATAGCATCATAAGTAAAAAAGTGGTCTACAATTCTTAGTATTGAATCGTTCAATCCATCGCAGGTGAATTCAGGCCAAAGAGGCGCGATTCTGTAATGGTAACTATAAAGCTGCAATCAAGGAGTACCGAATGCCTGTTCCGGCAGTCATAGAAGATCTATTAACGAAGCAAGATATTGTATTTGGCATAACAGAGGCACTCTCCGGCTCTGGGTTTTTTGGCAACGTTAAAACCACGATTCTTCAGGATGAAAACGGCAAATTACAAGCGGTGTACAGCGGCGACTGCATCCTCGACGTTGACGCACTATGTCAACTCACTCAACGACAATTGAGAGTGGCCAGTCCTAACGCCATTCAATCAATCTGTGACCCACTCAAATTGGAGCGATTAACCACCGTGCCAACGGTATTGGGGTTGGAGCTAATTATTGATCAGCGCCTTCTCGATTCAGCCGAGCTAACACTCGATTCGGGGTGCGAACAATGCTTTATCACTATGGCCAACGAGCAGTTTCTACGACTCATTGGTGACGCACAGACTGGCGCTTATACTGTACTGGAATCTGAACTTGAGACGTCGTCTCTTGACGACGTCAATGATATAGACCAGATCACCACAGCCGTCGCAAACTTTACTCAGTTGCGGATAAAGCAAAGACTAGAAGATACCCTGGAATTTCCACCTCTGCCGGAAACCGCACAACGAATTATTAAATTGCGGGTAAATCCTAACGCCGACATTCAAGACCTAACCGATATTGTCGAAAACGACCCTCCCCTTGCCGCTCAGGTAGTCAGTTGGGCAGCATCGCCTTATTACGCCGCGCCAGGGAAAATTAAGTCTGTTCACGACGCCATTGTCAGGGTGTTGGGGTTTGATCTGGTTCTAAATTTATCTCTGGGACTGGCGCTTGGCAAAACATTAAGTCTTCCTAAAGATTCCGCCAAAGGCTTTACCCCCTATTGGGAACAGGCGGTCTACGCGGCTACCGCCGTGGAAGCTCTGGTGGGAGCGATACCCGCCAAAGAAAGACCAACCATGGGAATGGCTTATCTTTCCGGGTTGTTACATAATTTTGGTTACCTGATTTTGGCGGAAGTTTTCCCCCCCTATTTTTCCAACATCTGCCGTTACCAGGAAGCCAACCCTTATTCAAACCACTGCCATATTGAACATCACCTGTTAGGTGTCAATCGTGATCAACTAGGCTCGTGGCTAATGAAGCTGTGGGATATGCCCGAAGAAGTCAGTTCAGCACTACGCTTTCAAAATGAAGCCGATTTTGATCAAGAAAACAGTGCCTATGCGAACTTACTGTTTATCGCTATGCGGTTACTGCGCAAGCACGGAGTGGGAGACGCTCCTCTGGCTGATATTCCAAAGGAGCTGTATGAACGCCTGCACCTCGACCCGGAAAAAGCCGAAGACGCTATCGCTAGTATGCTGGAGTCAGCCGACGAACTGAATATGATGGCATCAAACCTGGCCGCCTAGCGGCTCACCATCAGCCGCTTGTTTATTGGCACAGAACATCCATTATTTAGCCGCCGCTGTGAATAGACGGCGTGGTTAAATTTCGGCTAGATTGCCTTTTTCTTCCAGCCAAATTTTTCGGTCTCCCGATCGTTTTTTGGCCAGCAGCATGTCCATCATCTGATCGGTTTCATCCCCTGACTCAATGGTTAATCGCACCAGTCTGCGCGTATCACCACTCATCACTGTTTCACGTAATTGCAACGGATTCATTTCACCTAAACCCTTGAAGCGCTGGACGTTGACTTTGCCCTTTTTATTTTCGGCCTCTATACGATCGAGAACACCCTGCTTTTCACTATCATCCAGCGCGTAGTAAACATCTTTACCTACGTCAATTCGATACAGCGGGGGCATAGCCACAAAAATATGACCCGCTTGAACCAGCGGCCTGAAGTGGCGAACAAAAAGCGCACAGATCAAGGTGGCAATGTGCAAACCATCGGAATCAGCATCGGCGAGAATACAAACTTTGTGGTAGCGCAAACCTGAGAGGTCATCCGACGCCGGATCAACACCAATAGCAACGGCAATATTGTGAACTTCTTCAGAGGCCAATATTTCCTGTGAATCAATTTCCCATGTATTGAGAATCTTGCCCCGCAACGGCAAAATCGCCTGATACTGCCTATCCCTACCCTGCTTGGCCGAACCACCAGCTGAGTCACCTTCGACCAAAAACAGCTCTCCCCGCTCGACATCGTTACCTGAACAATCAGCCAACTTACCTGGCAACGCAGGGCCAGAAGTCACTTTTTTACGGGCCACCTTTTTCGATTTTTTCATGCGAGACTGGGCATTATTAATACACATGTCTGCCAGTTTTTCCGCATCTTCAGTATGCTGATTTAGCCACAAGCTGAAGGAATCTTTGGCGACGCCGGATACAAACGCTGCCGCCTCGCGAGAACTCAGTCGCTCTTTAGTTTGGCCAGAAAATTGTGGCTCTTCCAATTTAGACGAAAGAACATAACAACACTTATCCCAGATATCATCTGGCGACAATTTAATGCCTCGAGGTAACAGGCTTCTGAACTCACAGAACTCTCGAATAGCTTCCAGCAAACCCGTACGCAAACCATTAACGTGCGTTCCACCCTGAGCCGTTGGGATTAAATTAACATAGGATTCCGTTGTTAACTCACCACCCTCTGGCAACCATTGCACCGCCCAATCGACCCCTTCGTTGGTGCCTGAAAAACTACCGATAAACGGTTCTTTAGGTAATGTTTCCCAACCGTGAGTGCTGGCAAGCATATAGTCCATGAGACCATCTTCGTAATACCATTCTTCTTTCTCGCCGCTAGCTTCATCTTTAAATGTCACACGCAACCCAGGGCACAAAACAGCCTTAGCCCGCAACACGTGTTTCATTCTAGGTACAGAAAATTTCGCTGAATCGAAATAAGAACCATCTGGTGTGAAACGGATACTGGTACCCGTGTTACGCTTGCCACAGCTATCAATCACTTCCAGCTCTTTAGATTTATCGCCGTGTTGAAACTCCATCCTGTAGACTTCACCATTGCGACGAATGGTGATTTCCAACAGCTTTGACAACGCGTTTACCACCGAAACACCGACACCATGCAAACCACCGGAAAACTGATAGCTGTCACTATTGAATTTGCCACCCGCGTGCAATGTAGTAAGAATAACTTCTACGCCGGGCTTTTTCTGTTCCGGGTGCATATCCACAGGCATGCCACGACCGTCATCACTGCAGGTCAGCGACCCATCTTTGTGGATAACTACATCTATTTGACGAGCAAAACCCGCCAAAGCCTCATCGACACTATTATCGATAACCTCTTGAGCCAAATGATTTGGCCGGGTGGTTTCAGTGTACATTCCAGGGCGCTTACGCACCGGATCAAGGCCGGTTAAAACCTCGATGGATCCTGCATTGTATTCAGACATTAATGATCAGTTCGTTATGGAGTGAAGTTATGCCGTCAATTTTAAAAACTTAATGACGTCAGATAAATGAGTAACGGACGCGATGATGCGGACATTAAAGTCGTGCTCAACAAAAAAATAGGTGAGCAGGATACCGCTAAATACGAGCTTAAGCTATGTGAATTTAGTAGCCGCTGGAATCGTCGTAATCAATAGTAAATTCTACTCCGCTCACTCGCGAAACACCGGTTTCAATGTCACCATTATCCTGCAAAACCAACCATCGATATCCCGGGTTCAACCGGTCAAGCTTGAAGTCAGCACTATTGGCGGCAAA
>CAYNZI010000280.1:0-4504 GCA_964401565.1 uncultured Spongiibacteraceae bacterium | reverse complement strand
TTGAAATTCGCGTTGAAGACGGAGAATTGGTTGTGCTGGAAGAGAAAGAAGCGCTAGCGTAGCGCTTCTTTAGCGTCAGTAATTCTACTGGGAATTATCTGGCGCGGTAGGTGATTCGACCTTTGCTGAGATCATAAGGTGTTAACTCAACTCTGACTTTATCACCCGTTAAAATCCGGATATAATTTTTCCGCATTTTACCAGAAATGTGGGCGATGACCACGTGACCATTTTCCAGTTGCACTTTAAATGTTGTGTTGGGAAGGGTGTCAATAACTTCCCCCTCCATTTCGATTTGTTCTTCTTTTGCCATTCGGCGCTTTCCTCTCGGTCGTATCTAGACCGTTGTGTATAAAATATAGGGTGTTTTTAGGGCCCGCTATAGCGCGTAACCCGCTAATAAAGTGGCAGCTACAGACTCCGCTGGCCAAAAACTGGGCGCATTGTGCACTAAATTGGCCGGGGAATCAAAGCTGATTACTCAATGCTGATCCAGCGATTGTTGACGAGTAATTGGAGTGGGCGATAATCACTTTTATAACTCATTTTTTGACACTGTTTAATCCAATATCCCAGATACAGATAGGGAAGCTCCAATTGCATGCATTTTTCGATTTGCCACAATATGGCATAACGACCGAGGCTTCGTTTGGGGTAATCGGGATCAAAAAAGGTATAAATGGCGGATAAACCATTCTCTAAAATGTCTGTCACCGCGACGGCTACAAGTGTTTCACCCTTAATAAGCCCAAAATAGCGGGTATTGCCGAGCTCATTGTTGAGAAACGACTTATATTGTTCGGGAGTCGGTGGATACATGTCGCCATCACGGTGACGAGCACTAATGTAACGATGATATAGCTGGTAGCATTCATCGCTATCAATATCATCGATTTCAATCGACCGTAGATCGCTGTTCCGATTGATGACTTTCCGTTGTTTCCGGTTTGGTTTAAATTCTGTGACCGGCACTCGTACCGAAATACAGGCATTGCAATTATCGCAGTGAGGCCGATAGATATGGGGGCCGCTGCGACGAAAACCGGCGTCTGCTAATTGGCTATATGTCTGCACATCGATTTCAGTGCCAGGATCGATGAACAGTGTTGTCGCTTGTTGCTCATCGAGATAGCTACATTGGTGAGGGTGCGTCGCAAAAACTTTCAGGTCTGCTAAAACTGTCATTAGCCGTTATCCTTCAAGTCGACATTCCAATTACCTGCCCAGTGATGCTTAATAGTTCGGTCGATATTGGACGATAACAGGTGATTAAAGCGTGATCTATCAATTTCTTCGGCGCCTAGACTGAGCAAGTGAGGGTTGGTGACCTGGCAATCGACCACTGCAAATCCCCAGCGCTGCAATTGGGAGGATAGATAAACAAAAGCGACTTTCGAAGCATCCGTTATTAAGCTGAACATCGACTCACCGAAGAATACACCGCCAATTGCCAATCCATATAGCCCTCCGACCAATTGACCCTCGTGCCAAACTTCGACGGAGTGGGCAACCCCCATTCGGTGCAGTTCGCTGTAGGCGTCGATCATATCATCGGTAATCCAGGTTCCGTCCTGCTCGCCGCGAGGAACCTGTGCGCAATGCGCCACAACGCGGGAAAATTGTTGATCACCCGTTACGGAAAATACGTGCTTGCGCAGTTTTTTTTTCAAGCTTTTTGACAGGTGTATTTTCTCAGGAAACAATACAGCTCTGGGATTGGGCGACCACCAGAGAATTGGCTGGCCATCATCGAACCAGGGAAATATGCCGAGCCTGTAAGCGGCAATAAGCCGGGCAGGGCTAAGGTCTCCGCCAACTGCCAATAGACCATTAGGATCCGATAGAGCAGAAGTGGTTGGCGGAAATGAGATGTCGTCTGGTTCAAGCCAGGGGAGTTGTGACATGGGCGTTTTTGACGATGCCGTACCGACATCGTCAAACCTCTCATTTTATCGCAAGATCATCGAGGTACTTTTCGGCGTCCAGTGCAGCCATACATCCGGCTCCGGCTGAGGTGACGGCTTGTCGGTAAATATGATCCGCAACATCGCCGGCGGCAAAAACGCCGTTTATACTGGTTTCGGTTGCATTGCCGGCAGTTCCGCTGTTGATTGAAATGTAACCGTCTTTCATGTCCAATTGGTCAGTGAATATGTCGGTATTGGGTTTATGGCCAATAGCGATGAAAACACCGTCGACATCAATATGTGCTGTGCTGTTATCGGCTGTATTTGTCAACGACAGCCCGGTAACACCCATGTTATCACCAGTTACCTCTTCGAGAGTATGGTTCCATAGAATGTTAACGTTACCGTTCCTTTCTTTCTCGAAGAGCTTGTCTTGCAGTATTTTTTCCGACCGCAGGCTGTCACGACGATGAACGAGGGTCACTTCCGCTGCGAGATTAGAAAGATATAACGCTTCTTCTACGGCCGTATTACCGCCGCCAATGACTGCAACTTTTTTGCCGCGGTAAAAGAATCCATCGCAGGTAGCGCAGGCGCTAACGCCTTTGCCCATAAACGCCTCTTCCGAAGGAAGGCCAAGGTATTGTGCTGAGGCGCCAGTAGCAATGATCAATGCATCACAGCTATAGTTATGACTATTTCCTTTTAGTACGAAAGGCCTGACAGACAAATCTGTCTCTTCAATATGATCAATAATAATATGGGTATCGAAGCGCTCGGCATGCTGTTGCATGCGAATCATCAAATCTGGCCCCTGTAGGCCTTCGACGTCTCCAGGCCAGTTATCGACATCTGTCGTGGTAGTCAGTTGTCCACCTTGTTCCATGCCGGTGATGACCACTGGGTTTAAATTGGCCCGGGCCGCGTAAACAGCCGCCGTGTAGCCCGCAGGCCCCGAGCCAAGAATGATCAGGGGATGATGTTGTAAATCGGTCATAAAAATTTTACACCTATAATAAGCAATATACGCTGCCGGCTTTGTAGAACCGACAGGCTGACGTCACAGCGATAGCGAGGGAAATAGTTCGGGCAACACCACTGTGGCTGGCTATAATAGAGCATATCGATGTTTATAAAAATAGCGGTGGACGCTTTCGAGCAAGAATCTCGATATTGAAGCAAATGGCTGATTTAAATGGTAATATTGGCAACTTTTAGACGATCAAAAGCCTTTTGGTGCATCACACCCAACGGCAGTCATTTCACTACAAGGGATAGGAAAGGTCTTGAGTAAACAGGCCCCAACAGGCAGTAACGAACACAACACAGCGATGGAAAAATTCGTGCCCCGAATGCGAGAGGGTGCGTTGATTGGATTCGTAGCGATGTTCCTCTATCTCATCATGTCACTGGGGAGCTACGATCTAAACGATCCTGGATGGTCAAGGACAGGAAGCGGTGGGCCGGTAAGTAATTCCGGCGGGCCAACGGGTGCTTGGCTGGCGGATATCAGCTTCTCCCTGTTTGGCTATATGGCTTACCTGTTTCCGGTGATGATCGGTTATCGAGCATGGGTATTGTTCAGGGAGCGATACAGCCCACTGCCATTCGATTGGGCCTCTTTTGCCGTGCGTGTGTCTGGTTTGTGTCTTGTTATGGTAGCGAGCACGGCGCTGGCTACCCTTGGCGACCACGGCAGTTCTCTATTGCCATTCGGTGCCGGTGGGGCGCTTGGGCAAGTTATTGGCAGCGCCAGTATCGACGCATTTAGTCTCGTTGGAGGCCGTCTTATTTTACTGGCATTGCTGCTGTTCGGAATGACCATATTTACGGACCTTTCCTGGCTGCGACTGATGGACGACATCGGATCTGTGACGCTTCGTATTTTTGAAAGCCTTCGTAGCGCCAGTGTTCAGGGATGGTACAGCTGGAAAGAAAAACGTGAACACAAAAAAGCACAGCAAGAGCGCAAAGTCATTATTGCCAAACAAGTAGAAAAAACGAGAAATAGAAAAGCGCCAAAAATACAGCTTATTTCTGAAAAATCCGTTAAGAGCGAACGTGAAGAACGGGAGCGACAGCAACCGCTATTTATAGCCCCGGCGACGGGTAGTCTTCCGGCACTGGAGTTACTAGATCCCGCCAATGACTCCCACAAGAAAGGGTTTTCCGAAGATGCTCTCGAAGCTATGTCGAGATTATTGGAGCATAAACTAAAAGACTTTGGGGTTATTGCGGAAGTTACCGAAGTTTTACCAGGCCCCGTGGTCACTCGATTCGAGATCCAACCCGGCACGGGCGTAAAAGTCAGTAAAATCACAAATCTGGCGAAAGATATAGCGCGATCGCTTGCGGTCATTAGTGTCAGGGTGGTCGAAGTTATCCCCGGCAAGTCTGTCGTCGGAATTGAGATCCCCAATGAAGATCGCGCTGTCGTGAATTTCCGGGATGTACTGTCTTCACAAGTCTACGAAAATTCAAAATCTCCGCTTAGCCTTGCGTTGGGTCACGATATATCGGGCGAGCCGATAGTCGCCGATCTCGCAAAAATGCCTCATCTCCTCGAGATCGGCGACTATCGGCTCGCCCGATATATC
>CAYNZI010000279.1:0-4506 GCA_964401565.1 uncultured Spongiibacteraceae bacterium | reverse complement strand
TGGTTGATTGCCATGGACTCCGCAGTTTCTCGTGTGAAGTGCAGGCCTGGTAGATTAAACGGATCGCTACCATTATTTGAGACCTTCAAAGTTTCTGCATCAAAACATTCGGGATGCCGCTCAAATATCTGCGTAGCGGAAATCGCCATGGGCGAGTCCAAAAACACGTTGGTATAATGCTTAATACGTTTGTTTTCGACGCCTTCGCGAAGGTAATAGAGTATCTCCTGAGCACGTTCCAGCGCGAAGGTGGGGATAATGACATTACCGCCCCGACCGATCGTTTCATTGATGACATCGTAAAGCTCATCGATAGAAGGTTCCAGCTGCTTATGCAACCGATCTCCGTAAGTTGTTTCCATAATAACGGTATCTACTTTCGGTGGGGGTGCCGGGTTACGAAGTATCGCGCGCCCACTGTAGCCAAGATCGCCGGAAAATAACAAACAGTGTTGCGCCTCCCCCTCTTCAAGCTCGAGAAAAATACATGCCGAACCCAGGATGTGCCCCGCATCAATGAAGGTGGCACGAATACCCGGCGCCAGCTGGATGGCCTGATCATAGCTGGTCTGACGTCCAAAAAATTCAAGACTGTTTAGCGCATCCAGTGTGGTGTAGAGCGGTACAACATGCTCAGTGTGGTTGCCACCATGACGCCGGATTCTTTTTGACTGGTAACGTGCTTCCTCTTCATGCAGACCAGCGGAATCCAACATCACCATTCACGCCAGTTCCACAGTAGCCCCAGTCGCGATAATTTCGCCTTTAAATCCCTGCTTGGCGAGTAAAGGAATGCGGCCGCAGTGATCGAGGTGAGCGTGCGTGAGTAACAAAAAATCAATTTCGGCCGGATCAAAACCAAACGGCTCGGCGTTTTCCTCGACCAGTTCTCGACCGCCCTGATATAAGCCACAATCAATCAGGATTTTCTTACCAGCACATTCGACCATATGACAGGAGCCGGTAACACCTTGGTCTGCACCGTGAAATGATATTTTCATTGTTTTTCCTGTATTAGTGACTCACCATTTCGTTCGTACCAGCATAACAGACCTTCCCAGATATCATCCGCCGTCTCGGCATACCAGAACAAATCACGATCCTCCGTGTCGATCACGCCTTCCTCAACCAAAAAATCTACGTTAAATGCTTTGCGCCAGTAGCTTTCACCCACCAACACTACTGGCAGGGGTTTGATCTTTCGCGTCTGAATCAAAGTCAACGTCTCAAACAGTTCATCAAAGGTGCCAAACCCGCCAGGAAAGGCTACCAGCGCACGAGCACGCAACACAAAGTGCATCTTGCGCAAAGCAAAATAATGAAATTGGAAACACAGTTCGGGAGAAACATAAGGATTCGGAAACTGCTCATGCGGCAAGGTAATATTCAGACCGACAGTTTTCGCGCACGCATCATGCGCCCCTCGGTTGGCCGCTTCCATCACACCGGGGCCTCCTCCGGTCACAACAACAAGTCGTGAATCTTCTGGGCCGTCACCTGCATTGGCAACCAAGCGCGAAAACTCACGGGCAATCTCATAGTATTTACTCTTGGCAAGGATACGCTCGGCCACCATAAGTCGTCGCTGTAATTCACTGTCTTCCGGAGATACACTCAAAGCCTCTCGCAATTGCTCAAGCTTCAGTTTTGCAGCGGCCGGCTCAACAATACGGGTACTGCCAAACACCACAATAGTGTGCTCAATACCATGCGCCTTAAGCAACTTTTCCGGCTTCAGGTAATCCAGCTGTAAGCGTACTCCACGTGCATCATTGCCATCGAGAAAATCGATATCCTCAATCGCCGGCCGATAGGATGCACTTTTCAAGATAGCATCAACCTTGGCCGACCCTTGCGGATCCTCAGTCAACGGCTTGGGCTTTTCCCAAGGCAGTGGCTCACTGCGTTGATCTGGGTCTGCAGGTGTCGGGACTTCCGGTCTGACATGTTTTTTATTCAAAAGCGGCTCTATTCCTTATCTCAATTTAACCGGGCGGGGCGAAGTTATCTTCACCTGAGTTAACATTTTTAGACAGCCCGCATTACAGGGCAGCAACCTATTCAGCGTTCATCTTAATCCGCTGCCGATCAATAATTCCGGTGCTTGTCTTAATACATCCGATGCCGAAACAGCCAGCCTGCTAGTGCTAGCGTCACCACACCAATGATGGCCATCGGCCAATATTGATTGATCAGCATCGCATAGCTATTACCTTCCAGCGTTACGCCCCGCACAATCACTAAGAAATAACGCAGCGGATCAAGATAGGTCAACCACTGTACGAACTGCGGCATATTGGCGATGGGGGTGGAAAAACCCGAGAGAATGATCGCTGGCACCATAAACAAAAAGGCACCCAGCACCGCCTGCTGTTGCGTGACGGCGATGGAAGAGATCATCAACCCAACACCCACGGCAGACAACAGAAACAACACAATGCCTAGATACAACGCGCCAAAGCTACCACGCACAGGAATATCGAAAAAAACCACCATGAGTACAATGATAAACGTGGCTTCCAACAGACCGATAACGATACCCGGAATAGCCTTACCGATAAGGATTTCCACTGGACGTAAAGGTGTCACCAGCAACTGGTCGAAGGTGCCCGCCTCGCGCTCTCGTGCCACCGAGAGCGCCGTCACCAAAAGTGTCACCAACAAGGTCAATAGACCAACAATACCGGGCACGATAAACCATCTTGACTGTAAATTCTCGTTATACCAGGCCCGTGATTGCAAAGTGACCATCGGACCACTTTTGTCCTGTGACGCCAGCCAGCTACGGTTATAGTCCAGCACGATACTGCGCAGGTAATTCATGGCAATCATGGCGGTGTTCGAATTGCGGCCATCCAATATCGCCTGCAACGGTGCACTTGTGCCCTGTATCAGGTTGCTACTGAAATGCGGACCAATGTGCAACACTAGCAACACGTCCCGATTATCAATTAGCGGGGCAATCTCACTATCATGGTCAATGTACGCAATAACCTGAAAGTTTGGCGAGCCCTCGATGTGGCTGACCAATTCCCGCGCCGCGCCGCCGCGATCTTCGTTATAGATGGCCACCGGCACATCATTGAGGTCGTAGGTCGCGGCAAAACCGAATACCAGTAGCTGTATGATGGGCGGACCAATAATGACGAAGCGGCTACGCTTATCACGCAACAGGGCCAAAAACTCTTTGATGGCCAGGGCAAAAATCTGTCTAAAATACATACCCTACTCCAGCCGCTTGCGGAACTTTCGCCACACTAGGGTGAAAAAAAACAGCAGCATAATAAGCAATGCGCCCATGTTGAAAAGCACGACCGGCCACACATCACCCGCGAGAAACAGGGTTTGCAGGATCGCCACGAAATAACGCGCCGGCACCAAATAGGTAATGAACTGTATCCAGACGGGCATGGAATGAATATCGAATAAAAAACCGGACAGAATAAAAGCGGGCAAAAAAGTAACAATGATAGCCAATAGCCCTGCCACAAACTGATTTTTTGAAACAATAGAAATCAGTAGACCAATAGCCAGCGCCACCAACATGAACAGCGCCGAGCTGACCATTAACAACCAAAAGGAACCGCGCAGCGGCACATCGAACTGCCAGATCGCCAGGGCCACACTGAACAGCATGCCACCCATGCCCAGCACAAAATAAGGGATCAACTTGCCCGCCAGTATCTCGCTCCGGTGTAGCGGTGTCACCATTAACGCCTCCATGGTGCCGCGCTCCCACTCACGCGCCACCACCATGGCCGTGAGCAGCGAACCGATCAGTGTCATGACAATTGCGATCAAGCCGGGCACCAAAAAAAGACGACTGGACAAAGCGGCATTGAACCACACTCGCTGTTCCAGGCTCACTGGCATGAGCAGGGGCTGGCCTCGGCTCTCGGCATAATGGCCCAGCCACGTCAGCCAGGCCCCCTGAATATAACCGTGAGTGATATTAGCCTGATTGGAGTCCACACCATTGACGATGATCCCGATGGGCGCTTCGTTGCTGGACAATAGTTGGGCAGAAAAATTATTGCGTAGCCAGACTATGCCGTCAATCTGGTGTTCATCCAGTGCCTGCTGCGCGGCTTGAATGGCAGTAAAGTGCTGCGGGAGAAAAAACTCGGAGCGCTCAAAAGCCCCCAACAGTGACTGCGTTGCGGCATCCGGTTGTTCAATGACAATACCCACAGGGATGTGTTTCGCGTCTAACGATACGCCATAACCGAACAGAAACAGCAACACGACTGGCATCACAAAGGCGATGGCAATGCTCGAAGGATCACGCAGAATTTGCAGGCTCTCCTTGCGGATCATGCCCCATAAGCGCATGCGGGCGAGAGAACTCATGCCGCCGCCTCCGGATTCTGCTGGCGCTGTTCGATCAACTGAATAAATGCATCTTCCATAGTGGGGTCTGGATTTTCCGCCGTTCGGACGCGGCTCTTCATCTCCAGCGGTGTGCCTGCGGCGAGTACTTCACCGTCTGCCATGATGACCAGCCGG
>CAYNZI010000278.1:2256-4523 GCA_964401565.1 uncultured Spongiibacteraceae bacterium | reverse complement strand
GATATCATAAACCTGAGTTTGGGAGGCCAGGGGTTTAGTCAATCTAGTCAAGAGCTATTCACCCAACTGCATGACAACGGGATCATTGTCATTGCCGCCGCAGGTAATGAAAGCACCTCATCTCCTACCTACCCTGCCGCCTACCATGATGTTATTTCAGTGAGCGCTGTCGATCTTGCGGGTAATTTGGCGCCTTATTCAAACTTTGGTGACTCGATTGATATTGCTGCACCAGGTGGAGACGCCAGTATAGACCTCAATGGTGACGGCTACTCAGACGGCGTTTTGAGCACTTTATTTGATGACGCCAACGGTATCGACAGTTTTGTCTTCCTCGAAGGAACATCAATGGCAACTCCGCATGTAGCGGGTATCTCAGCTTTAATGAAAGCCGTCTATCCCGACTTAACAGCCAGCCAATTTAGCAGTAGTTTATACAGCGGCTACCTGAGTAACGACATCGGCACCACTGGAAAAGACAACCTTTATGGCTTTGGTCTGATTGACGCTCTTAAATCGGTGCAACAGGCTCAATTATTACTAGGCGGGTTGGTAACCGGGACGATAACGGCCACACCCAGCCGGATAGATTTTGGCAGCAGCTTCACCTCGCGAAGCCTAACACTTTCAAAGGTTGGCGAGGCACCTCCAAACGTTGCCAGCGTCACGAACACAATGCCATGGCTCTCTATCAATGCCTCTGGCAGTAACATTGATGGAGCCGGAGACTATATTCTTCAGGTAAACCGCAATGGATTGGCTGATGCGGCATACAGTGGCGCGATACTCTTTACTTTGGACGACACAACGACAGTCTCAGTGCCCATTTCTATGTTAGTACAAACAGGCAGTGACTACGCAGCGGATGCTGGATTCCTGTTCGTTTTACTATTAGACGCCGATACGTTTGAGTTTGTCTATCAGATGAAAGTCGATGTTGTTGATGGCGAGTATGTCTTTGCCTTTGATAACGTACCCTACGGTGAATATGTTGTTATTGCAGGCTCTGACATCGACAACGACTTTGTTATTTGCGGCATTGGGGAAAGTTGTGGAAATTATCCGACCAATGATCAACCCTTGCGAATTGTAGTTAACGACAACATTGAAGATCTGGATTTTTTGGCCTCAATGGTTTCAGGCGTTATTAGCGGAGCTAATAATCAGTCTGCCACAGGTGCCGGATTCAGCCGAAAAGAAACGACTCTCAACAACAAACACGTTGGAAAATAACTGTACTTTCCTGTTCGACAATAACAGGCGGAATAGTAGTTACGTGCACAATCTATCTTCAGAAGATCAGAGATGATTGTTTCGATTGCCAGTAAATAACGTCTTCAGGGCGATCGATATCTCGCAAAGTCGGCAGCAGCATATAGCTTAAATTAAATGCTTCGATCTTCTCGATAGTTTCAGCCAGAACCCGATCACTTCCCCAGCTGATACCGCTAAATAACTCCGGTTTCCCGTCGGTCAAACCAAGCAAGACGTAACCACCGTCTTCTGCCGGTCCAATAACAACATCACATTCATCAAGTTTTTCAAAGGCATCAAGTAAATAGTCCCTAGTGATAAAAGGGCAATCTGTGCCAATTAGCAGCGCTTTATCCACATCTGTCAGAGTCTGTTGAAAAGCCTGTAACATACGGTCACCCAGATCATCTCCACGCTGCTGAACAACATCAATCTGATAACGGCTAGACAACTCAGCCCACCAGCCGTGCTCACTGCCAGCCCAAAGTTCAGTGATGCAGCCATTAACCGTCGTAGCGACCTGCAAACAGCCATGCACCAATTTACGGTGCAACTCTACCGACTGCTCGGGTGAATATGAGGGCTGCAAACGAGTCTTCACTTTCCCCGCAACTGGAGACTTGGCGAAAACCAACAAGCGGCTTTTGCTGTCATTTTCAATCATAATATTCGTTGACCAATTTCCGCGGGCTCACGCCACAAAAATAGGCGAGTCGCAATCGCCACATTAGAAACACCGTTTTCAAAATTCCGTTTTGCTCCCATTTACGACTGGATGTCGTTACGGGATGAGGCCAAACCAACGCAGCCGATAGTGAACGTAGTTTCTTGCTGATCGCAACATCTTCCATCAACGGTATCTTGGGAAACCCACCCAGTTGCTCAAAAATCGCCCTGCGAACAAAGATCATCTGATCTCCCGTGGCAATTGATGTCAGTTGAGAACGCCAATTGATCGCTGTTTCGATTACGCGAAATAATTTCCCCCGTCCACTGAGCCGAATTCGACAGAA
>CAYNZI010000278.1:0-2246 GCA_964401565.1 uncultured Spongiibacteraceae bacterium | reverse complement strand
CAGAACCCCCAATGATTTTTAGTGATAGATAGATGATAGAGCAATGAATCAAACTGCGAAGAAAGCTGGGTGTCCGCATGTAAAAAAATAAGCCACTGACCACAAGCTTTGTCGGCGCCTGCATTCATCTGTTCAGACCGACAGTCGCCGAACGCCAGCATCCGGTCTGCTAGAGGCTCCGACAGAGCGACGGTATTATCAGTGCTACCACCGTCTACAACAATAATCTCCACGTTTTCTTTTCTCAATTTTTCAAATTGTCGCAGGCAATTTTCAATGCCCGATGACTCATTAAGCGTCGGAATAATAACGCTGACCAACGGTTTTTTATTATCCGCACACAAACTGTCAGTCATTCAACGCGCCGCCACAACTGCTTCCCTGGCCCGCTGTGCAACCAAAACAATGGTCACCTATTTGAATTTCATTCCCTGAGATGTCGGTCTGTAGTAAATCTGACAAATGCGTTCTGCTCTTGGTACTGGCACCGGCAATCAAAGGCATTTCCAGCATTTGATTGAAATCACAGTCATAGACGAAACCCTGCCAATCTACACTGATTAAATGTCGACACATGACTGTCGACAGATTGTCGGCACTATAGCTATCTTTCAATAACCCCATATAGTTATCAAATTCACCATGAGCCATTAGCACGCTGCCGAAACGACTTATCGGCATATTAGTAATGGTAAATAGTTGATCGAACTCAATCTCAAACTTCGACCTCAACTGTTGCTTATAATCCAATTCCAACTGTTGTTGCGGTGGGGGAAGCTCTGTTCCTGTGGGGTTGTACACAAGATTCAGTGGCAAATTTTTGTCTTTTCCGTAACCTAAACCACTCAGTAACTGCAGCGCTTCAATACTCCCGGCATAAACGCCCTTTCCGCGTTGTTTTTCAACATTCTCTTCCTCATAACAGGGTAAAGAAGCGGTGATCGTTACCTGTTGTTCCACTAAAAACTGCGCCAGGGTTTCATAGCCAGGCTCCAATAGTATGGTTAAATTGCAACGATCTATAACCTCAACACCGCGTTTCGTCGCCTCGCTGACAAGGTAACGAAAATGAGGGTTCATCTCAGGAGCACCACCCGTCAAATCAAGCGAGGAAATGGTATTCTGGTCAATATACGCAAGAATCAAATCAATCGTTTTTTTATCCATTGCCTCCGTTCTATTGGGCCCCGCGTTGACGTGACAGTGCACGCAAGACAGGTTGCATTTGTACCCAAGATTAACTTGTAACGTTTCCAGTTTTTCGCGTCTGATCAATGGGAATTCTGTAGCGAGCAGTAGAGGGCGACTATCCAGCATGACGGCTGTCCTGATAAATTCAAATCATCGATAAAAGGGCTTTGACCACAAATACGTAACTCGGTTCCGGTGGACAAGCACTGCATAATACGCCACTTTTTGCGGAAAAACCGTATCCTGTACCCGTAGACCCCGTAAACCCCGCAACCGTCTGCCGTGCATTTGTTTCGACGGCCATCGAGCGCAGTAAAGAGCGCAGCCACACTGAAATATTGACCCCTGTGTCAAGATTCATTAGAGTCACAGATGACAAACTCCGCACGAAATTTCAAAACAGGGAAAATAAGACTGGATATTGCAACCGGTGCTCTCGCGCAAAATGTACCGATAACACGGTCACACTAGAATTAAAACAATTGGGCGGTAAGGCTTTCATCAATATGGGTAACAATCTGTTCGTTGTCGTAGATCGAGGCGGAGATAGCCCAAACTGCGACGAAGTTGTAATACCTGAGCCTATCAACCTAAGCGTTGACCATTAACCTCCATTCTATCCAGGATTACATAATGTCTACTGCCCACAGAGCGAGCATTCTTCACTTTCTGAATGATCCCGACAAAGTACCGCTCGATCAGTCATACCAATATTTTCCCGATGGAATCATGGTGGTTGATGACGGAAAAATACAATCGCTTGGTAACGCTGAAGATATGCTTGCAACGCTGAACAGCAACACTGACATTGTCAATCATGACAATAGTTTGATCATGCCTGGTTTTATTGATACACATATCCACTACCCACAAACTGAAATCATCGGTGCATATGGTGAAAAATTACTCGAATGGCTAGAAAAATATACCTATCCAACCGAGTCAAAGTTTGAAGATGAAGAGTACGCCCGTGGAATAGCGGAACTATTTCTCACTGAATTATTGCGCGCCGGCACAACCACCGCGCTTGTCTTTGGTACGGTGCACAAGTCATC
>CAYNZI010000277.1:0-4549 GCA_964401565.1 uncultured Spongiibacteraceae bacterium | reverse complement strand
TAGCTATTGAAAAAGGCATACCCCTTTATCAGCATATCGCTGATATCAATGGCACGCCTGGCCAATACACAATGCCTGTTCCCATGATGAATATTATCAATGGCGGCGAGCATGCAGACAATAATGTCGATATTCAAGAATTCATGGTTCAGCCAGTAGGGGCAAGTTCATTTGCAGAAGCATTGCGAACGGGCGCTGAAATTTTCCACTCGCTAAAGAATGTGCTTAAAAGCAAGGGTTTGAGTACCGCCGTTGGTGACGAGGGAGGGTTTGCACCCAATCTGGCGTCAAATGCAGAAGCGTTGGCCGTGATAAAGCAGGCTGTGGCTGATGCCGGTTATGAACTCGGTGAAAACGTGACGCTGGCCCTGGATTGCGCGGCTTCTGAATTTTACAAAAATGGCCAGTATGACCTGTCCGGAGAGGGGAAGGTGTTTGACTCTCATGGGTTTAGCGACTATTTGGCAGGTTTGTGTGAGCAGTACCCGATTATCTCCATAGAAGATGGAATGGATGAATCAGATTGGGATGGATGGAAATATCAGACTGAAATATTGGGTGATAAAATTCAATTGGTTGGCGATGACCTGTTCGTGACTAACACCAAAATATTGCAAGAAGGCATTGATAAGAGAGTCGCCAATTCCATTCTTATTAAGTTCAATCAAATCGGGACTTTAACAGAAACATTGGATGCGATTAAAATGGCGAAAGAAGCGGGTTATTCAGTCGTTATTTCCCATCGTTCGGGTGAGACTGAAGATACAACCATAGCCGATTTGGCAGTGGCTACATCCGCCGGACAAATAAAGACCGGGTCGTTGTGTCGGTCTGATCGAGTTGCCAAATACAATCGTCTGTTGCGCATTGAAGCAGAATTGGCGGGAGCGGCGCCGTATCGGGGGCGCGCAGAATTTCGTGCCCAATAGTTTTCTCTTCGAGTAAATGATGATTCCTGCGAGAGTGGGAATCCATATCTCTCAGTATGTCCTATAATCAACTATTACTTGTCGACATTGACCGACTAAAATTATGCGCTGGATAATGATTTTTCTGCTGCTTGTGCTTGCAGGCCTACAATACAGATTGTGGTTTGGTGTTGGCAGTTGGGAGCAAATTGTTTATCTACAAAGAGAAATTGAGCAGCAGAAGTTGGTTAATCAAGGCTTGTCTGATCGCAATGAAATTTTAGAGAATGAAGTGCGCGACTTAAAAAATGGCATGGGAAGTGTGGAAGAGCGCGCCCGTTCAGAGCTAGGTCTCATCAAAAAAGGTGAGACATTCTACCTGTTGATTGATAAAGAAAAGCAGCCGTGATGGCCGAGGATATTGCGGTAAAATATTTTGCTGTTGTTCCCGCTGCGGGCGTCGGAAGTCGTATGGGTGCTTCAGCATCCATGCCAAAACAATACTTGTCGCTGCTAGATAAAACCGTCATGGAACATACGCTTGAGAAATTACTCAGCGAACGACGGTTAGAGCGGATAGTTGTGGTCGTTGGTCGAGACGATAGCGCTTGGCAGGCATTGCCTATCTTTCAAAACCCTCGAATTGATGTGGCCTATGGTGGCGACGAACGTTGTCATTCAGTGCTCAATGGATTGAACAAATTATCGTCGACCTGCGCTGCCAATGACTGGGTTTTGGTTCACGACGTGGCACGTCCCTGTGTCTTGTCGACAGATATCGCAAAAATCATGACCGAACTAGCCGACGACGACGTGGGCGGGGTATTGGCTATACCCGTGAGCGATACCATTAAAAAGGTCAACGGGCGCCACATTGACTCAACCATTGATCGGCAGTTGCTATGGCGAGCTCAAACTCCGCAAATGTTTCGTTATGCTGTGCTCAAGGCTGCACTGATTGATGGCATAGAAAAGCAGCGGCTTATCACCGACGAGGCGTCGGCAGTAGAGTTTGCAGGGCATAAGCCAAAGATAGTTGAAGGGACAGCGTCGAATTTGAAAATCACCCGAACTGACGATTTACCACTAGCAGAATACTACCTGCAAAGAGAGCAACAACGATGCGAATAGGTCATGGTTATGATGTGCACCGGTTTGGCAAGGGTGACCACATACAAATGGGTGGAGTGAAAATTCCCCACGATCAAGGATTGATCGCTCATTCGGATGGTGATGTATTGTTGCACGCCCTTTGTGATGCGTTGTTAGGCGCCTGTGCGCTGGGAGATATAGGCTCACATTTCCCCGATACGGATAGTCGATACAAAAATATCAATAGCCGTGATTTGTTAAAGCAGGTTTACCAGTTGGTATTATCCCATGGCTATCGTTTGGGGAATGCTGATATTACGATTGTGGCGGAATCTCCCAAAATGTCCCCTTTCACTGAAGCCATGCGAACCGCTATCGCGGCTGATATTGATGTCGAGATGGGTCAGCTGAGTGTCAAAGCAACCACAACGGAATCGCTGGGGTTTGCCGGTCGTAAAGAAGGTATTGCCGTGCACGCTGTCGTACTACTGCGGTCAGTTTAGATGTCTGATTCAAATCACATAGCGATCGACTGGTCGCCTACCGACATCCCCTATGCTTACGGTGGGCCGTCTATCAGCGGTTCTTTGCGCGATCAACCCGAAGACTTTTTTGTCGAAGAAGTACTGGGATTTGAGCCTGAGGGAGAGGGGGAGCACGTTTTTTTGTGGATTGAAAAAACGGATATGAATACCCAGCAGCTTGCCGGTGATATCGCACGGTTAGCAAATTTGCCGGTTCGGCAAGTGAGTTATGCGGGTATGAAAGATCGTCGCGCCGTGACGCGGCAATGGTTTAGTGTCCACCTGCCGGGAAAAGACAGCATCGATTGGCAGGCGCTTAACTCAGATCACGTAATCTTGCTAAAACATTGTCGCCATTTGCGCAAACTTCGACGCGGCGCTCATCGCGGTAATCGGTTTGTTATTACCGTAAAGAACCTAAGTGGTGATACCAGTGAGCTGGCGTCAACGGTGGCAAGTATCGCTCGCCGAGGTGTGCCCAACTATTTTGGTGAGCAACGCTTTGGTCATGGTGGCTTAAATATAATGCGCGCCAGTCAAATGTTTACTGGCGAGTTTAAGCCTAAAAAACATCAGCGCGGTTTGTACTTATCGGCTGCGAGATCTTATTTGTTCAACCAGGTTTTAGCGCACAGAGTGGCTGCTAACAATTGGGATCAATTGACCACAGGTGAGCTGTTGATGCTGAACGGCACTCACAGTGTTTTCCCCCAGGGGGACAATACCGACCTTGACTCACGCTTGTTGGACGGAGATATTCACCTGACGGGTCCGCTCTATGGCAAGCCAACGTCATTGGCACCGACTGACAGCGTGGCCACTATTGAAGCCGATATTCTGCAGGCAACCCCAGATTTTACGGCGGGGCTGAAACGTGCGGGTTTAAATGCAGAGCGCCGTGCTTTGCGATTCATTCCTACTGACTTAGAAGCACCGCTTTCGGATGGGCAATTGGAGCTCAGGTTCACTCTTCCTACGGGCTGTTTTGCTACCGCTCTAGTGAGAGAATTAGTTAATTATACCGGGAATCAGAGCGATGTTTAGCGTGGTCAGCACACTCATTAAGACTTGTAGGGGTTGCCAGTGAGCAAATTGAATCTAGCCGGCGTGGGTATGACATCGCAGCGAACGCGTGATCGACTGGTCCAGCGCTTGTGTGATCAGGGTATCAGTAACTTCGATGTGCTCGAAGTTATGCGTACCACACCACGACATATATTTCTCGATGAGGCATTGGCCCACCGAGCCTATGAAGATGCGGCGTTGCCGATCGGTTTTCAACAAACATTGTCACAACCTTATACCGTCGCTCGAATGACGGAGCTACTGCTGGCCGGAGGGCCTTTAAAGCGAGTGCTGGAAGTGGGTACTGGGTCTGGTTTTCAAACGACGGTATTGGCGCAACTTGTTGACAGGATATACAGTGTAGAGCGGATAAAGCCACTGCAGGAAAAAGCGCGACAACGGTTTCGGACACTAGCCGTTAACAACGTGCATTTGAAACACGCGGATGGGTGTTTTGGTTGGCCTGAAAAAGGTTTGTTTGACGGTATTATATCGACAGCAGCCCCCGAACACGTGCCCATGGAATTGGTTAATCAGTTGGATATTGGCGGAAGGTTAGTGCTTCCTGTTGGCGATAATAAGAGCCAGCAACTGACGCTGGTTGTGAAAACGGAGCAGGGCACGACGACAACAATTATCGAGCCTGCCTTTTTCGTGCCATTGAAATCAGGTGTTATACGATAGGAAAATTATGAGTAATGCGGCTAAAAGGCCACGGTTAGCGGGTATCTATATACGTGGAATAGCAATGGGCGCAGCGGATGTAGTTCCCGGGGTATCGGGTGGCACTGTTGCTTTCATCACGGGTATCTATGAAGAGCTGATTTATTCGATCAAATCCATCAACCCTGCAGCGTTGAGAATATGCTACAAAGACGGTATAGCAGCCTGCTGGACGTCGATCAATGGTTCATTTTTAACCGTGTTATTACTCGGTATTATGACGAGTGTTTTCTCACT
>CAYNZI010000276.1:0-4584 GCA_964401565.1 uncultured Spongiibacteraceae bacterium | reverse complement strand
ACCCCAGTGCCAACGCATCCAGTGCCGCGCCTATTACAGGCGCATCGGTCAACGGATAACCCGCGGAAAAATTGAACGATAGGTTTCTTGGTGCCAGCGTCAATGCGCCTACACCCGAGCCCTCACCACTTCGGCTATCGTGCGGTTCGTTGTAGCCGGGCTCAAACACTTCCTGAATGATACGTTGAACAACATGCCGCTGGGCGGTGAGATCAGGAACAACAATAGCTACCGTTGCCGCCGGATCGTTTTTTATCGCTTGTTTTGCCCATACAGCCGCCGCTTGTAGCTCCTGCTCAGGAGAATCACAGACTACCGTATTCACCTCTGCTGGCGCGTGCTGGTGATGTTCATGAGTAAAGTTGCCCGCCGCGTCGAGCAGCGCTTGATGCAGGGGCGCTACATCTTCAAAACCAACCCCAATAATTTCCCCACAGCGGCTGAGACTACCCTGTTGGAAAGCGCTCAGTAGTCGCTCGGGAATTTGCACCGATGCTAGCCAGCGACGGCTATCACAGAGATTGTTAAACTGGTCGACCCAATTCATTAGGGCGGCCGAATCTTCATCGGCTAATAATATCGTCCTTAGCGCTGCAGAGCGGATGTCTTGACGCCAGTTAACCAAGGTTTTAAAGGCAGCAATCGCCTGTTGCGCCGTTGCCGACGGTCGCAGTAAAACGGAGCCATAACTGGAGTCCGCTACTATTTTCTCCCACAAGGCTTGTTCCTGGTGTGCTGACAGAACAGTGACATTCATAGCCAAGGGGTCCGCATTCATCAGCAAATCTAGCCAGCACTGTTCAACCCATTGGTTCAGTGAATAAACAGCGGGGGTAAAAACAACCGTGTTGCCTGCTTCACTAGAGGCAATAGCAAATGCTGACCGAATACGACTGGCCAAACGCTGATTAGGCGTAAGAATGAGCTGACCATTGATAAGAGGTTCCCACAAAGGTCGAACATCAAACAGGGAAATAAGTGACGACATGGGCTAATAGCACACCAAATTCAAAGAAGCGCCACTTTACCACGGGGCCCGACTTAGATCCTGCAATAAATCGCCAAAACCGTTAAAACTCAACCGCTTAAGGCCCAAATATTATCCTTTTTTGAACAACAGTACTGCGCAAAGTGTGGTGGTTTCCGCTACACTGTACGACTGACAATGACAGCTGGCGAAAATATTCCAAATGACATCGGGGATAGTGCAATAGCGACCGGCTACACACAGTAGAAAACAGAATTTAGTGGATTTTTTATGAGCAGTAATATCAACAACACCAACAACGAAAAGTTGGTAGATAACCTCAATGTAGAATCGCAGGAAGTACTGATCACACCGGAGCAGCTCAAAAAAGAGCTACCCATGTCGGCCAAGGCTGCCAACAACATTGCCGAAAACCGCGAAGTCATTCGCAATATACTCGACGGCAATGACCCTAGACTTTTTGTCGTGGTTGGCCCCTGTTCGATTCACGATGTTGATGCGGCCATAGATTATGCCAATCGCTTAAAAGAACTCGCTGATGAAGTTGCTGACACCTTGTATATTGTTATGCGCGTGTACTTTGAAAAGCCTCGCACAACGGTTGGCTGGAAAGGGCTGATCAACGACCCTTACTTGAACGATACCTTCAAAATACAAGAAGGCCTTCATATCGGCCGCAAACTATTGCTGGATATCGCAGCGATAGGCCTACCCACGTCGACCGAAGCGCTGGATCCTATTTCGCCACAATATATGCAAGACTGCATTGCCTGGTCAGCGATCGGAGCACGCACCACCGAGTCGCAAACACACCGAGAGATGGCCAGCGGGCTGTCCTCTGCCGTCGGTTTTAAAAATGGCACCGATGGTGGGCTCGACGTTGCCATGAACGCAATTCAGTCGGCTCAAAACCCCCACCGTTTTCTTGGCATCAATGGCGACGGACAGGTTGCTATTATCCACACCAAGGGAAACCCTTATGCCCACGTGGTATTGCGCGGTGGATCGAACGGCCCAAATTTCGATTCTGTGCATATTGAATTGACTGAACAAGCGCTAAACAAAGCAGGCGCTGCCAATAACATTATGGTTGATTGCTCCCACGCCAACTCCAGCAAAAAACCTGAGCTGCAACCGAACGTTATGGACGATGTTAGCCGTCAAATTATCGACGGCAATCAGTCCATTATTGGTTTGATGATTGAATCCAATATCAACAAAGGCAATCAATCGATACCCGATGACCTGAGTAAGCTCAGCTATGGCGTTTCTGTGACTGATGGCTGTATTGATTGGGATACCACGGCAACGGCTATCCGAAGCATGCGCGACAAGCTGAAGGATGCCCTTCCGGGACGACGAGCTTAATTTGACTGCTTAGCAGGAGACATCTAGTCGTCATCCCAAACCTTTCGGTTGGCGGTATCGAGAACTGGCTCAACACGCGGTTTCGCATCGGCGATCGCCGCCTGTCTATCTATCGAAGCTACTAGGATGAAGAATCTATAGTAGAGGCGATCCAGCGTCTTAAAACGCCTTCTGATAACAACCCACTGACTGAGGTGCGTTTGCCGTCTTTGTCGTAAAAATACGATCTTGGCATTTCTCCATACCATGCTGGGTCAATCACATAGCGAAGCTGCTCTGATCGGTTTGATCCGTACACCCAGGAATTTTCTTCCGATAAATTAAACTCGGTCAAAAACCCTTCTACTTCTTCCATTACATCAGCGCTATCGGCCGACAATAGTATTAAATTGAAAGCGGGATATTCTTCTCTTAATTTACCCAGCACTTCAAGTTCTTTGAAACAAGGCCCGCATTCAATTGACCAAACAGAGAGCAGAAAGGGCTCCCCTGCATAGGTCATTTCCAGCTCATCCAAACTGCTGTGTAAAAAAAGCTTTGGCTGATCAGCATGAGCAACGCCAATTGCACAGAGGAAAAGAATCGCACGGAGAAAGACCTTAATACTATTTAATGGGGGCAACACGGTAGCCCTCCTCATCCGTATGCCAGGCAAGGTACATATCGGAATCATCGGTTAAAAGAAGCGGATGATCGGAATTGCCAGCCGTGCTCATCGCAATGCCCTTGTCGATCCAGCTGGCACCGTTATCACTGGATTCAATAAATTTGATATCCGTTTTCTCACCATCGAAACTCTTCCAAGCAATGACTACCGCTTTCATTTCACTCTTAGCTAGCCCCTGAGTTTTAACAACCGCAATTTGAGGGTGGCTCGCTCCGGGACTATCATCGACAGAGTAAACGTGTGATTCACCACCGGCCGTAAAATTATGCAGCCCGTAATAAATACCTTTGTGGTCGTCGCCATTACTAAACCAAACCATGTGGTATTGGTCTTTTTCAACAGCGGAACTGTCTAGCGTTATGTCGGGGCCATGATGTGGGCAGGCGTCTATTTGCCAGCTATCAACGGTGGCTCGCCCACGGGTTGAACGACCATTGGCTCTGAGTACTGCATAGGCATGGTCACGCGTATTCTCCCCGAAAATATGCCGCCATACGACCGCAACATCGTCCTCTCCATGTGACTCAATTGCGATGCGACAACACTCACAGCTGTTATTCGCTACTCGGTAATTTTCTAATGTTTCGGGGTTGAGAAAACTCCCGCCGGAATCGTCCGAGACAGCAAAGTACAGTGCAGCGCCATTGTATGCGCCACCGGTTTCTCTCGCGGCAACTTGGTCACGCTTATCTAACCACGCGATATAAACCTTGCCAGATTCAGCAACATGCAATGAATCAAACCGGTGGCTTGTAACCAAGCCATCATTGTTGATAGTGACGGGCTCGCTAAAGGTTTTACCCTGATCTAATGACCGGCTAAACCGAATATCACCGGCGTAACGACCTTCAGTTTTTTGAGTCCATGAAATATAGATCTCTCCCTGCTCGCCGACGGCGACCTTAGGACGGTTCTCCCCGTTGGTATAAATTTTCTCAGCCATTGAATTTACCGCAATAGGCGCCGAGTACTGATTGCCAAAATCACTGGATGCGGTAAAAAAAACGTGGTTATTCTGAGCAAACACCACCCAAAGCTGAGACTGTTCCGACACGCCACTGTCAACAAAAACAGCATTAGGTGCACTGCCGCAATCAACATGAATTTCAGCTTCACAATCTCTTTCAGCCGAAAATGCAGATAGAGGCATAAGACTTGCGCCTACTACACCTAAACTCATCACATACAAACCTAAAAACATTTTGATCTTTTCTTTCATCATATTGTCGACTTAATAAGGTTCAAATTGAAAACTGTATTTGCCTTCAAGATACATAGTGCGCGACGGCCAAGGATGGGCAATATAAGCGAGGTCATCAAATACGTTATCAATCCCAAAAGAGACGCTAGCATAGTCGTTAACCCGCCAATTGGCCTTTACGTTGACAAACATATAGTCATCAATGGCTCCGTAAACTTCGTCCTCGGTGTCGGTATTGTCTAAGTCACCGAATGAATCACTGGCATACCGAAAGCTTGTACTTAGGTCCACTGAATGCATGACGGGATAACTTAAAATCAAATTGGCTCGGTATTCGGGAATGCGTGGCAGCTCATTACC
>CAYNZI010000275.1:0-4586 GCA_964401565.1 uncultured Spongiibacteraceae bacterium | reverse complement strand
CTATTTCATAAAGGAGTTTTGTCGATTATCCCATCTATTGGCAATACAGTTGGATTCGTACAAGAAGTTCACTCAGGAAGACACCACTGTCGGCAATCGTGCCGATATCGGCTTACACGCCGCTTTTAAGTCGGTGTTTCCTATTGTCAGCTATGCTGGCAGTGCGGCGCTTGAGTATGTTGATTATGTCTTGGGCACACCTGCTTTCGATGTAGTGGAGTGTCAGTCGCGCGGAGTTACATACCATGCTCCTTTGCGAGTAAAGGTCCGGTTGATTATTTATGATAAGGAATCAGCCAGCAAGACGATTAAAGATATAAAAGAGCAAGAAGTTTATATGGGCGAAATTCCGCTCATGACTGAGAATGGTACGTTTGTTATTAATGGTACCGAGCGAGTTATCGTCTCCCAGTTACACCGATCACCAGGTGTGTTCTTTGATCATGATAAAGGCAAAACCCATTCATCGGGTAAGTTGCTTTATTCGGCAAGGGTAATTCCCTACCGTGGATCATGGTTGGACTTCGAGTTCGATCCAAAAGATATGGTTTATGTGCGTATTGATCGTCGTCGTAAATTACCGGCTACGATTCTATTGCGTTCTCTGGGTTATAGCGCAGAAGAAATTCTCGGAATGTTCTACGAGTCGGATAATTTCACGGCCAACAAAGATGGTGGTTATAATTTAGAACTTATTCCAGAGAGACTTCGTGGTGAAGTAGCGACTTTCGATATCGTCAGTAAGGGCGGTACGGTTATTGTTGAGTCAGGTCGTCGTATTACAGCGCGAAATATTCGCCAGATAGAAAAAGAAAAACTGAAAATGCTTTCGGTTCCCGAGGAATATATTCTCGGTCGTGCATTGGCTAACAATATAGTTGATGAAAAGACTGGCGAAATCTTGGTTGAGTATAATACGGAGTTGACGGAAGAAGTATTGGCGCAGTTGTCAGAAGCTGGTATTAAATCGATCGCTACGCTCTATACCAACGAGTTGGATTGCGGTCCGTTTATCAGTGATACATTGCGTATAGATCCCTCTCGTAATCAGCTGGAAGCATTGGTAGAAATTTACCGAATGATGCGCCCAGGCGAGCCTCCAACGAAGGAGTCTGCAGAGAACTTATTCCAGAATCTGTTCTTTTCTTCTGAGCGTTATGATCTCTCGACAGTGGGGCGGATGAAATTTAACCGTCGACTCGGTCGCGAGGAGATTTTAGGGGAAGGGGTTCTTAGTAACGACGACATCGTCGATGTACTGAAAACACTGGTTGGAATTCGTAACGGTAGAGGCGTGGTTGATGATATTGATCATCTGGGCAACCGTCGAGTTCGCTCTGTCGGCGAAATGGCTGAAAACCAGTTCCGTGTTGGCCTGGTTCGAGTTGAGCGTGCTGTTAAAGAGCGCTTGTCTATGGCAGAAAGCGAAGGCTTGATGCCGCAAGACATGATCAACGCCAAACCTGTTGCTGCTGCGGTGAAAGAATTTTTCGGTTCTTCACAGCTCTCCCAGTTTATGGATCAGAATAATCCACTGTCAGAAATTACCCACAAGCGTCGTGTTTCTGCATTGGGGCCTGGTGGTTTGACTCGTGAACGTGCCGGCTTTGAAGTGCGTGATGTACACCCGACCCACTATGGTCGTGTGTGTCCTATCGAGACACCTGAAGGTCCAAACATTGGTTTGATCAACTCATTGGCTACTTATGCTCGCACTAACGAATACGGATTTTTGGAAAGCCCTTATCGTAAAGTCGTAAAGGGCGTAGCAACCGAAGATATTGAATACCTGTCAGCAATTAACGAAGCAGAATACGTTGTCGCACAGGCATCTGCTACCCTCGACAAAAAGGGTAAGTTAATCGATGAATTGGTAGCGGTTCGTTATCAAAATGAATTCACCGTTAAGGCACCGGAAGACGTGGAATATATGGACGTTTCGCCGAAACAGGTTGTTTCTGTGGCGGCGGCTTTGATTCCATTCCTTGAACACGATGATGCCAACCGGGCGTTGATGGGGTCCAACATGCAGCGTCAAGCCGTCCCGACGTTGCGGGCTGAAAAGCCATTAGTCGGTACGGGTATCGAGCGATTCGTCGCATCTGACTCAGGTGTATGTCAAGTAGCGCGTCGCGGTGGTGTTATCGACAGTGTTGACTCAGGCCGTATTGTTGTTCGTGTTACGGACACTGAGGTTGAGGCGGGTCAATCACCGGTAGATATCTACAACTTGACTAAATACACGCGCTCGAACCAGAACACGTGTATCAATCAGCGGCCTATCGTTAGAGACGGTGACGCGATTCGACGCGGCGATATTTTGGCCGACGGTCCATCGATCGACTTGGGTGAGCTGGCTCTGGGACAAAACATGCGAATCGCATTTATGCCCTGGAATGGTTACAACTTCGAAGATTCTATTCTGGTTTCTGAGCGCGTAGTAAAAGAAGACCGTTTCACCACGATACATATTCAGGAATTAACCTGTATTGCTCGTGATACCAAGTTGGGCTCTGAGGACGTGACTTCAGATATTCCTAATGTTGGCGAGGGTGCTCTCGGAAAGTTGGATGAGTCCGGTATTGTCTATATCGGAGCTGAAGTAGCTGCAGGTGATATTCTTGTCGGTAAGGTGACCCCTAAGGGTGAAACCCAGCTGACGCCGGAAGAGAAACTGCTTCGCGCCATTTTTGGTGAAAAAGCATCCGATGTTAAGGATACTTCGTTGCGTGTACCTTCAAGTGTAAAAGGGACCGTTATCGATGTTCAGGTGTTTACTCGCGACGGTCTGGAAAAAGATCAACGCGCATTGGAAATCGAAAAATCCCAGCTGGACGAATATCGCAAAGACTTGAACGAAGAGTTCCGCATTGTTGAAGGTGCAACCTTCGCTTTGCTAAGCGGGTCGCTGACGGGTCAAAAAGTAGTTAGTGGTGCCGACGTTAAGAAAGGCACGATTGTCGACGACGAAATGCTTGAGGCTCTTGAGAACGATCAGTGGTTTAAACTGCGTTTTTCTGATGATGCGATCAACAATCAGCTGGAGTCTGCTGAGGCTCAGCTTGCGGAGCATCGCAAGGTTATTGAGGCTCGGTTTGAAGATAAAAAGCGTAAGCTGCAAAGTGGCGATGATCTTGCTCCTGGCGTGCTGAAAATTGTTAAGGTTTACTTGGCCATCAAGCGTCGCATTCAGCCAGGCGATAAAATGGCTGGACGTCACGGTAACAAGGGTGTTATCTCGGTCATTATGCCGGTCGAAGACATGCCTTATAACGAGCATGGTGAACCCATCGATATCGTGCTGAACCCGCTCGGTGTACCTTCGCGAATGAACGTTGGCCAGGTTCTCGAAACTCATCTCGGCCTCGCGGCTAAGGGCTTGGGCGAAAAGATCGATGCCATGTTGAAGGAGCAGCGTAAAATTGCTGAGCTGCGTAAATTCCTGGAAAGTATTTACAATGGAGACGGTGGTCGCAAGGAGGACCTCAAGTCGTTTACCGATCAAGAAATCATGGACTTAGCTGGCAACTTGCGCAGTGGTGTTCCAATGGCTACGCAGGTATTTGACGGAGCGTCTGAAGCCGAAGTGAAACACATGCTGAGGCTTGCAGATTTACCTGACAGTGGGCAGATGCAGTTGTATGACGGTCGTACCGGCGAGTCATTCGATCGCAAAACCACAGTGGGTTACATGTACATGCTCAAATTGAACCACTTGGTAGACGATAAAATGCACGCTCGTTCTACTGGTTCATACAGTTTGGTTACGCAGCAGCCTCTGGGTGGTAAAGCTCAATTCGGTGGCCAGCGTTTCGGAGAGATGGAAGTGTGGGCACTCGAAGCATATGGTGCCGCATATACTCTGCAAGAAATGTTGACGGTGAAGTCGGATGATGTCGCCGGTCGTACCAAAATGTACAAAAACATCGTTGATGGTGACCAGCGCATGGAGCCTGGTATGCCTGAATCCTTCAATGTGTTGCTTAAAGAGATTCGATCTCTGGGCATCAACATGGAATTGGACACGGAATAAAAGTAACCATCGACAATCGATTATGTGGGGCTCTTTGTGAGCCCCGTCATAGCGGAGGAACGGCGTGAAAGACTTATTAAATTTACTCAAGCAAGGTCAAAACGAAGAGTTTGATTCTATTCGGATTGGCTTGGCGTCTCCAGAAATGATTCGCTCATGGTCTTACGGTGAAGTTAAAAAGCCCGAGACTATCAACTATCGTACATTCAAGCCCGAGCGTGATGGTTTGTTCTGTGCCAAAATTTTTGGCCCAGTCAAAGACTATGAATGCCTCTGTGGTAAGTACAAGCGTCTAAAGCATCGCGGTGTTATCTGTGAAAAATGCGGCGTCGAAGTGGCGTTGGCGAAAGTTCGTCGTGATCGCATGGGTCACATCGAGCTGGCTAGCCCGGTAGCGCACATTTGGTTTTTGAAATCCCTGCCAAGTCGTATTGGTTTGTTGCTGGATATGACCCTGCGTGATATCGAGCGGATTTTGTATTTTGAATCTTATGTTGTCATCGACCCCGGCATGACTACCCTTGAGCAGGGCCAGATGCTGACGGACGAGCAG
>CAYNZI010000274.1:0-4600 GCA_964401565.1 uncultured Spongiibacteraceae bacterium | reverse complement strand
TGCCGCGCGATTTCCCGCGTCAGGTCGCGCAGTTGAACGGCCCCCGAGGTGCGAAAGGGCGGGAAGGTATCTGCGACCAAGGCCAGTTTCATCGCCGCGCCCTCAATACTTTTTCCAGACCACGCGGTTTATGTAATCTACATAGCTATGGAGAATGCGCAGCACCTTGGCGCTGACATTGGGCATGCTGTAATCCTCGACCAAGCGCAGGCTGTCGGCACCCCCGCGAGGCTGGGTTTCCAGAATGGAGAGCGCTTGGCGCACGCGGTCCACCTCGAGGCCGACCATCATCACGGCGGCTTCCTCCATGCCTTCGGGCCGCTCATGGGCCTCCCGCAGGTTCAGGGCGGGGAATTTGAGGATCGAGGATTCTTCGGTGATGGTGCCGCTATCGGACAGCACGGCTTTGGCCTTCATTTGCAGGTGCACATAGTCATGGAAGCCGAGCGGTTTGAGCAGTTGCACGCGGGGGTGAAAGGTGACGCCCGCAGCCTCCACACGGTTTTTGGTGCGTGGGTGCGTGGATACAATCACCGGCAGGTCATGGTCCTCCGCCACGGTATTAAGCACCGTCACCAGCTTGGCAAAATTGGTGTCGCTGTCGATGTTTTCTTCCCGATGGGCGCTGACGACAAAGTATTTCTGCGCTTCAAGCCCAAGGCGGGAGAGGGCGTCCGAGGCCTCGATTTGCGGCATGTAGTGGTGCAGCACCTCATACATAGGGCTGCCGGTTTTGATGACCTGATCGGGCGGCAACCCTTCCCGCAGCAGGTAATCCCGCGCGATGGCGCTATAGGTCAGGTTTATGTCGGCAGTGTGGTCCACAATGCGGCGGTTGATCTCTTCGGGCACCCGCATATCAAAGCAGCGATTGCCGGCTTCCATATGGAAAATCGGAATTTTGCGGCGCTTGGCGGGGATCGCCGCCAAGCTGCTATTGGTATCCCCGAGGATGAGCACAGCCTCCGGCTGCTCGGACCCCAGCACCTGATCAACCAGCGTGATCACATTGCCAATGGTGTTGGCCGCGCCGGTGCTGCCTTGCGCGCAGTTCAAGAAGTGGTCTGGCTTGCGGACGTCAAGATCATCGAAAAACACCTGATTTAGCTCATAGTCGTAGTTTTGGCCTGTATGCACCATGGTATGGTCACAATGGGCATCCAGCAGTGTAAAAACCCGCGAAAGCCGGATGATTTCGGGACGCGTGCCCACGATTGACATCACTTTGAGTTTTTTCATCTGTCGTCTCCAATAGGGGGTGTTACTGCCCAAGCTATCCGGCTTTGATCTCTATATCACGTCGGATTTTGTTTGCAGGTAATCTTCGTGCATATTGCGGATCAATTCCACCCAGGGTTTTGGCGCAAAGCCCGTCGCCTTTCTGAAAGGTTCCGAAGCCAATGTGCGGTCGATCACCAGCGTATCGTCGGGGGTGATCGTTATGTTTTTTTTGTAGATGTCGGCAATGAGCTGTAGCAGGTCAAGCTTGTTGATCGGGTCGACCGAGAGGTGATACAGGCCCGCAATTTCGGGGTTCGGGATGATCAGGTCTTTCACGACCCGCGCGACCTCAACGGTTGGAATCCCAGAGAAAATGGCCTTTCGAAAGCCTTTGATCTCGGAGGTTTGGCTCAAAAACCAGTCCACCAAGCTGCGGGTGCTGCCAAGCTCATGCCCGATGATCGAGGTCCGCAGGGTGACCGCATTGCCATAGCCGACCTCCCCGAGAAACTTGGTGCGGCCATAAAGGTCTTGGGCATCGGGGGTGTCATCCTCGTCATAATTTCCGGCCTTGCCCGAGAAAATGCAATCGGTGCTGAAGTGGATAAGCCGCGCCCCAAGCGCACTGCAGTATTTGGCAAGCCGGTGTGGCAAAACAGCGTTGGTGGCGAGGGCATCTAGGTGATCATTGGCGTTGGGCTGCTGCTTGATAATGCCGACGCAGTTGATAACAACATCTGGCTCTGCGGTGGAAAATGCTGTCAGAAGGCTGGTTTCGCTGTCCATATCAACGCCGGAAATCAGCGACGCTTGTAAAACCGGCCTGAAGTTTTTTGCTTTGCGGCTGTCACGCAGGGTGCCGAACGTGACCATATTTTCATCCGCCGAGAAGGCGCGGAAAAGTGTGCTGCCAAGCATCCCGCTGGCCCCTAAAATCAGTATTCGGTGTTTTTCGAGCTTCGGCATTGCCATGTTTCCTTTGTTATTTCCTGTTTGGGAATCTACAACCCAAGACTGTACCCAATAAGAAGTGACCACTGCAATTCAATCATATTTCAGCTTGTTCTTATCCGTCTATTCTTATGATCATTGTTGCGTTGAGTTAAACGAAGGGGTCGTAAAGGTAAGCTCATTGGATAGAACGATGGTGGTGAATAGGATCACTCACAATTACATCATCAATAGTTCTTCATGGAGAGTTTACCATTATGGATAGCCGGTTCCAAATGTTAGTATATTATCCACAAATCCAATAGACTTGAAAGAGAAATACAGCAAAATTGCGATAAAGATGGGATGCCCCAACTTCTTCTCTTGGCATGCCAAATAAAAAAACATCACAAACCCGATCATATTTACTCGTTCAGGCCCCAATAGGGCTGCGGCAAAAAGGATTGGCAAAAAATAGGAGAATACGGTAACAAACCGAATTCTCATCAAAAAACCGGATATAATAAGTAAGAGCCCTTTGGCTATCCCGAAAGCGCCGTCACCCGCGCTTGCAAAATAATACGCTAACTTATCAGAAACGGCAATACCGTAACGTGTTAGTACGTAATTTATGGAGAATACACCTACAATAAAATAGAATCCCATCTTTAATTGAAATGACCGCTTTTTGAAGGCAGAAAGCTTTACTCGAAAAAACCGGCTAGAGAACCATGATGCGTAGTTAATAACGGTTTGGAAGTGAAAAAGCGGGGCTATTAAGAAAAAAAATATTTTTAGCTTTCTTGATGATAAAAAGAATAGCATCATTGCAAAATAAGAAAACTTAAGTCTTTCTGCTGACGTGAATAAAACCAAAAAATAGTAGTTGGTAAAGATCAGAGTGGCTATAAATATATTGGCCCCTAATTTTCGTAATGCCAACCCAGTAACCAAGGTGAATAAGGTGTTTATAAGGGAGATAAAGACGACTTTTTCAAAACCAAAGTTCGCACCCACCCATATTACAAATCCAAATAGTGGCTCAGAACTGCCCGTGTTGAGTAACTGCTGGTACGGCACCTGCAGCAGGCTTTCACCTTTTAAGCTTTCATAAAATCGAGTGTAATATGTTTGATCGCCATATGTATAATTCTCCAGCAAATACACCGACATATAATATGCGACAGGCAACAGAATAATTAAATAAAGCATCCAAATTATATCAATTAATCTTACAGATTTCCTTTTTGTGCTGAGCAGTACAGCATCTGGATCGCCGTTTGTTGTGGAATTCATCATCCACATGGCTCCTTACCGAAATTGAAAACCTGTTTGCCCCACGAGGTTGAATCTCCAAAATAGGAACTCAGCCTTTTTTGGGCTGCGGTCATGAAACCCTCTGATATCACTAATAGCAGCATCACTCCTCAGGCTCCACATGCTCACCGCGCACGGTGGCCTGCATAAAGCGAAGCTTCATGAGCAGAGCTTGCATGCCCTTCACATCAAGCCGAGTGGTGTTGTGTGAGGTATATTCCACGGCTTCTGAAACCTTTACTTCGCCCTTGTCAAAATACTTGCCGTAGTTCAGGTCGCGCTGGTCGGGTGGTACGCGGTAATAGTCGCCCAAATCTTCCGCCGCGACCATTTCTTCGCGGCTCAGCAGGGCCTCAAACAGTTTTTCGCCGTGGCGGGTGCCAATGATGTTGATCGGATGGTCCGGCACACTGAGCAGGCCGGTGAGGGCCTTGGCCAGCACCTCAATGGTGGCGGCAGGGGCTTTTTGCACAAAAATATCGCCGGATACACCTTTGTTAAAGGCAAACAGCACGAGGTCCACCGCGTCATCCAGCGTCATCATAAAGCGGGTCATGGCGGCGTCGGTGATAGTGATCGGCTGGCCATCGCGAATTTGGTTGATAAACAGCGGAATAACCGACCCGCGCGAGGCCATTACATTGCCATAGCGCGTGGCGCAAATCGTAGTGTCGCTGGTCACGCGGGATTTGGCAACGATGATCTTTTCCATCATCGCCTTGCTGATCCCCATCGCGTTAATCGGATAAACCGCCTTATCCGTGCTCAAACACACAACGCGCTTCACGCCTGCCTGGATCGCGGCTTCCAGCACGTTTTCAGTGCCCAGAACGTTGGTTTTAACAGCTTCCAACGGGTAAAATTCACATGAAGGCACCTGCTTGAGCGCCGCTGCGTGGTAAATATAATCCACCCCGCGCACCGCGTTTAGCACCGATTGAAAGTCGCGCACATCACCGATGTAGAACTTCAGCTTGTCGCTGTTATACTTCTTGCGCATATCGTCTTGCTTTTTTTCGTCGCGGCTGAAAACACGAATTTCGCGCAGATCAGAGTCCAGAAAACGGCGCAGAATGGCGTTTCCGAAAGAGCCGGTGCCGCCTGTCAGGAGCAATACTTTATCTGTAAACAT
>CAYNZI010000273.1:0-4601 GCA_964401565.1 uncultured Spongiibacteraceae bacterium | reverse complement strand
CGTCGCGCGTCATCTATGGCATGGCCTCTCGCCAATTGCTGCCACTCTGGCTGTCGTCGGTAAACAGTGTCACCTTAACCCCGATATCGGCAACACTATTGTGTGCATTGGTTGTTTTGATTCTCGCTTTGCTTTTCCCTCTTTCGATGTTGGCACAGCTGACCAGTTTGATTGTTTTGAGTGTGTTTGTTCTGGTTAATGTCTCTCTCATAAGACTAAACCGCGGTTCGGTCTCAACGGCAAGAAAAAGCGCGGCACAAGGGCATCGAACAATTCACTTTCCGCGATGGGTGCCGTATATCGGAGCCTTTTTATGCGTGTGTATGCTGCTGGTGAAAATGGTTTTCTGGTGGTCTCTGTAATAAGAGGGTCGGCTGGTTGTTTTTTAGACCGAGTCATACCATGATATACCGATGGGCTGGTATCAATCGAGATAGAAACGGGAAGAGAGTATGAATAATTTCCAAGATGATTTAAACGTTATCAGTTGAAGAACTGAAATAATGCGAATGTTGAACTTTGAATATGAGGTGTCAGGAGCTAGTAATTGACCGGTGTACTGATAGATAACGATGAACTTGGCTGGAAATCCGAGCAAATTTTCAGCGGCAGTCACGACTACTATCAAGGCTTGTTGCTGGATATTAGCGCGGCTGTTACTAGCATCGACATGGCTGTTTACATCTTTGAAATTGACGGTATCGGGCGTCAAATTCAGCAGTCTATCGAAGCGGCCGCGAAGCGGGGAGTGGAAATTCGTTTGCTGATCGATGGTGTGGGCTCAGCAGATACGGGAGACACTTTGGCAAGAGAGCTGTCTGCAGTAGGGGCTCATGTTCGTATATTCCACCCGTTACCGTGGTATCTCAGTGATTACCGGTGGTCACTGAGGCCGGGCGGTGCTTTGGAAAAACTGCTTCACTTTGTAGCCGCGTTAAATCGGCGTGACCACCGAAAATTTTGCGTTATCGACAAGGCAATAGCGTGGTGTGGTAGTTTTAATATATGTGACGCTCATTTGTCGAAAGAGCACCCTTGGCGAGATTATGCCGTTCGGGTGACTGGTGAGCCTATAAAAGCGTTGCTGGCTAATTTTGACAGTGTCTGGTTTCATCGCGAACAGCCCTTGTTGTCGCGCGACTTACGTTTTTGTAGTGGTAATGCTTCTGTGCGTCAGAGGCGATTTAACAATATTGCCCTGATAGAGCGGATTGGCAGCGCCCAGCATCGGTTGTGGATATGCAATGCGTATTTTTCCCCCTCTGGATCAGTCATTCGTGCGATAAAAAAGGCGAAAAAGAGAGGGGTTGATGTGCGTTTAATTGTTGCCGATCGTTCCGACGTCATGTTGTTTCCGATGCTAAGTGCTACTTACTATGCTGATTTGTTAAAGGTGGGCATAGCCATTTTCTATTATCAGGTTGGCATGTTGCACGCAAAAATTATGCTGGTTGATCAGCAGTGTATTGTTGGGAGCACTAATTTGAATCACCGGAGTTTCTATCACGACCTGGAAATGGATGTTTTTTTGTCATCGTCTCAATTGATTGTGGCGGCAGAGCAGCTTATTGAAGAGGATATTAAAAACTCTAGAATTTCCAAGTTGAGCGACCTGTCGATAGTTAGTCGAGGATTCGGCTTTGGTTGGCTGCTTCGCATTATTCGGTATTGGTTGTAAGGGTGAATAAATTGGATAATCAAGTGGGAGGAGAACCATTGCCGTTGCGACTATGTTCATACAATATCCATAAGGGGGTTTGTGCGAGAAATAGTCGGCCAATTCTTCCCCAGTTGCGGCACTCCATCCGTACGGTGAATGCCGACATGATGTTTTTACAAGAAGTTGTTGGTGAAAAGCAGCTCGCAGATTTAAGGGTGGGTGATGTTCGGGGTTCTGCGGTGGAGTATCCCCAATTTGAGTTTCTGGCTGATGAGGTTTGGCCTCACTGTGCATACGGGCGCAATGCAATCTACCAGACAGGACATCACGGAAATGCAATTCTCAGTAAACATCCTTTTGATGAATGGGACAATACTGATGTAAGCCAGTGGCGATTCTCCCAGCGCGGTATATTGCTGGGCAAGTTGAAAATTGGCGTATACGTAATTTGCACTCATTTCGGCCTGTTGGCGCGAGAGCGAAAACGCCAACTGGACCACTTGCTGGATCTGGTCGCGCAGCGGGTGCCTGACACGGCTCCGTTAATCATTGCTGGTGATTTTAATGATTGGAGTGGCTCGCTGGACAGGGAAATAAGGCGTCGGGCGTGTGTCAGGGATGTGTACAGAGAGATTTACGGTCGGCGGGCTAAGACCTTCCCGGCGAAATTCCCAGTATTTGCTATGGATAGAATCTATTATCGCAATATGAATTTAATGGATGCAGAAGTATTGTCCGGGATGCCCTGGCAGGAATTATCAGATCACTGCGCGCTCTACGCCGAGTTTTCAATGCCTTGCTAGTCTGTAGGGATTGTAATACGGTGAAGTGAATCTGAAGAGCGGGCCCTGTGGTGATGCAAAACCTGGTAAGCAAACAATCGGTTGTGATGGGATGTTGCTTAATCTCGCTATTGCTGGTGGGGTGTGAGTCAAAAAATGAGCATTTTTGCGCGCGCTATCAGTATGTTTACGACCAGCTTTTGGAAAATGATGTTCCAGATTATGGTGAAATGAAGTCAGCGTTGCACGAAACCCTGGATAACCCCAAAAAAGACAAAGATCAGGCGACGTTTATGTTGTTTGTGCTGGAAGACTGGCGATCAGGGATTAAGCCGCAACACGAGACCAGTCGGGTATTTTGTCTACGCATTCAGCGGTGGCAGCAATACCTGTAAACAGGCCCTTCAGTAAATTGCTAATCACTACCGGATAGATCCTAGACAATTGTGCTTGGTTATTGAGCCTGCATGGCAATTCTGCTAAACTGGCGTCCCATCTTTGGGGGCATTATCGGCAGACTATAATCTTGCCTACTACCCTCCCAATAAGTGCCATATGTCAGTGATAATTGCGACTATACGCACAGATCAAACCCTGTTTTCAAACATTTTAAAAGAAGAGACTGTTATTCATGGCGACCCGATTTATCTTCGTCACCGGTGGTGTTGTATCGTCTTTAGGCAAGGGCATAGCCTCTGCTTCATTGGCCGCAATTCTTGAGGCTCGCGGCCTGAACGTCACCATGTTAAAGCTTGATCCCTACATCAACGTCGACCCGGGAACAATGAGCCCATTCCAACATGGAGAGGTATTTGTCACCGAAGATGGTGCCGAAACCGATTTGGATTTGGGGCATTACGAGCGCTTCATTAGAACCAAAATGGGTAAACGGAATAACTTTACTACCGGTCGTGTCTACGAAACGGTTTTGCGTAAAGAAAGACGAGGAGATTACCTTGGCGGAACCGTGCAAGTGATCCCCCACATTACCGACGAGATAAAACGTCGAATTATAGAGGGCGCGGGTGATGCTGAAGTTGCCATCGTTGAAATTGGCGGCACAATTGGTGATATCGAAGGTCTGCCGTTCTTTGAGGCGGCACGTCAGCTAAAAGTTGATCTTGGCCCCAGTAGGGCCATGTTGATGCATTTGACACTGGTGCCTTATATTGCCACGGCGGGAGAAACCAAAACCAAACCTACCCAGCACTCGGTTAAAGAGCTGCGTTCCATTGGCTTGCAGCCAGATATTCTCTTATGCCGTTCCGATCATGAGATCGATGAAGGGTCGCTGAAAAAGATATCGTCTTTTACCAATGTTGAATTGCGAGCGGTGATACCGCTGCAAGATGCCGACAGTATTTATCGGATTCCTAATGCCCTTAAACAACGGGGTTTGGATGACTTGATTGTAGAGCAGTTTGGTTTGGAGTGTGGGCCAGCAGACCTGTCTGAGTGGGATCGGGTTGTCGATGGGGCAATCAATCCAGAGAAAGAAATCACCATTGCCATGGTCGGTAAATACATGGAATTAATTGATGCGTACAAGTCGCTCAACGAAGCGTTGAGTCATGCGGGTATCAATACCCTCACCAAGGTGAATATACGCTATGTAGACTCCCAAAAAATCGAAGACGAAGGATTGGGCGTACTGGAAGGCGTAGATGGTATTTTGGTGCCTGGTGGCTTTGGTAACCGTGGTGTAGAAGGGAAAATTTCGACAGTACAGTATGCCCGTGAAAACAAAATACCCTATTTGGGTATCTGTTTGGGTATGCAAGTGGCTGTCATAGAGTTTGCGCGTAATGTTGTGGGCTTGACTGATGCCAACAGCTCAGAATTTAACAAGCACACGAAATCTCCGGTCATTGCCTTGATTACGGAGTGGATTGATGCCGACGGCAACACAGAAACCCGTGACGAGAATACAGACCTTGGTGGGACTATGCGTCTGGGCGGACAGGAATGTCGATTAGTCGACGGCTCTAAAGCCAAAGCCACTTACAATGCTGACCTGATCATTGAGCGTCATCGTCATCGCTATGAAGTGAACAACACCTTTGTCGATCAGCTGCAGCAAGCCGGCTTGCGAATTGGTGGTTGGTCAGCAGATGACTCGTTGGTTGAAGTGATCGAATTGCCTGATCACCCTTGGTTTA
>CAYNZI010000272.1:0-4640 GCA_964401565.1 uncultured Spongiibacteraceae bacterium | reverse complement strand
TAGCTGCACCGGCATTACCGGCGCCAAATATCCCCATGGCTGTTCCCTGTCGTCCCCGTTCGAACCAATCTGACACGTAACGAATACCGATAGTGAATGAGGCCCCACTGACGCCTATCCATAAACCTAGCGTTAAATATTGGATGTAGGTTTCGACAAAAGGCAATAGCAGCAGAGCAGGTGTTACCAATAGCATTTGTGCTGTGAATAGATGTTTTGGATTGTATTTATCGGAAAGTATTCCCGCAGGTATGCGAAGAAGGGCGCCTGTTAGCATTGGGGATGCAAAGAGGATCCCCAGCTCGGTTGCTGACAGGTTCATGCTGGTTTGTAGTTCGAGACCAAAGACGGCGTACAAAACCCAAACTGAAAAGTTAACAGAGAATGCTAATGTGGAGAGAGTTAATGCTTGATTTTCTTTGGTCATTTTTAGTTTCATTTCGTTCTCTGGGGCGTGTCTTTCTGGTGGACTTCTACAGCGTACTATACTTTTTCGAAGGAAATAAGACTACTCACAAAGAGGTATTATATCCTACAACTAAAGGATAGTAGGTGGTACTACTCATTGATTATTGTTGTTTTTTTCCATTGAAAAAGGTTAGCGAAATAGATTATTACAGCATTTTATCAGTGATCGATTGATGCATGTCAAGCGACGTGAATCGCTAACGAGTAACACTGCGACACTTAAACTATCGCGCGCAAATCGTTAGGAGTATTTATGTCGGCGGACCATACAATAAATTTGTTTAAATGGGGTGACCCAAAAATAAAAACGTTACATATAACGTGGTTCGCTTTTTTTCTCACGTTTATGGTGTGGTTTAATCACGCACCGCTGTTGATCTACATGAAAGAAGCGTTTGGCATGACTAATCAGCAGGTCAAGGCGCTGATGATATTGAATGTTGCATTGACTATACCGGCGCGAATCGTAGTTGGCATATTGGTCGATAGAATGGGGCCCAGAAAGGTATACAGTAGTTTGCTGGTTATCTCCGCCTTTCTTTGTATCGCATTTTCGCTGTCTCAAACCTACGAGCAATTGGCTCTTTTTCGTTTTCTTATGGGTTTTGTGGGTGCCGGATTTGTTATAGGTATTCGAATGGTCGGTGAATGGTTTCCTCATAAGACCGTAGGAGTGGCTGAGGGGATCTACGGCGGTTGGGGTAATTTCGGATCGGCGGCGGCAGCAATGACTTTGCCAACACTGGCGTTGATGTATGGCGGTGAAAATGGCTGGCGTTATGCCTTGGCGACTACCGGTGTAGTGGCCGGTCTCTACGGGATATTTTATTACAGAGTTGCGAAAAATACGCCGAAGGGTTCAACCTATTTCAAGCCGAAAAAATCGGGAGGGTTGGAAGTAACCAGTCATCGGGATCTTTGGCTGTATTTGTTAATGAATATCCCGATGTACCTTGCGCTGGCGGTGTTAGCCTGGAAATTGTCCCCGGTCGGGGTAGGTTTGTTAACCCAAATGTCGGTCAATATTATCTGGGGTGTTTTGGTTGTGTTGTTCATTTATCAAACCAGTCAAATATGGAGAGTAAACGAAGAACATTTAAAGGCAGGGGTTCCCGAACTCGATAAATACAAATTCAAGCAAGTTGCCATTTTGGGTTGGGCCTATTTTGTAACATTCGGCTCTGAATTGGCAGTGGTTTCCATGTTACCGCTGTTTTTCCTGGAAACATTTGAAGGGCTAAGCCCTGTTAAAGCGGGGCTGCTTGCATCGGGATTTGCATTTATGAATTTAGTGGCTCGTCCAACTGGGGGTTGGTTTTCAGATCGCTTTGGACGACGCAAGAGTTTGATGGTTTTAATTGGTGGTTTAGCGGTTGGCTATTTCATCCTTGCTCAAATTTCTCCAGAATGGTGGATTCCACTTGCAGTGGCATCGACAATGCTGTGTTCCTTTTTTGTTCAGGCGGGCGAGGGCGCTGTGTTTGCGATTGTGCCTCTGATTAAACGTCGTATGACGGGTCAGATTGCAGGTATGACAGGCGCTTACGGAAACGTGGGTGCGGTGACCTATCTTACCGTATTGAGTTTTGTTGACTATAGTACGTTCTTTTTGGTGATAGCTGGTTCGGCACTGGTTGTATTTGCTATTGTGATGGGCTTGGATGAACCCAAAGGAAAGATATCTGAAGTATTGCCAGACGGTACTGTACAAATGATTGAAGTGGGTTGATAGCGGCGCCTTAACTCGGGGATAGTGTAAGTGACAGGAAAGTTGAAACTGGATGCGGGATTTTGTTCAGATCAGGGCATCAAATCAAACAATGAGGATTGTGCGGGTTTTGTCGTTCCGGAGAACGATTTTCCGCTGATTAACAAGGGCGTTGCTCTTGTTGTTGCTGATGGTGTGTCGTCTGCGGAGGCGGGCAAAGATGCCAGCCATACTGCTGTAGAGCGGTTTCTGGAAGAATACTACCAAACCCCCGATACCTGGTCGGTTTCCCATTGTGGAGAAAAGATACTCTCTACCGTTAATTTGCGGTTGTACCGAAAAAGCCACGAGTTTACGACTGAAAGCAAAGGCTATTTAACGACTTTTAGCTCGGTCATTGTTAAAAGTCGAACCGCACATTTTTTCCATGTTGGTGATAGTCGCGTCTATCGGATGCACAGCATTGACGGAAAATTAGTGTTGGATCAGCTGACTCATGACCATACAGCCGTGATTGACGATAATCGGGCAATTCTTTCTCGGGCGATCGGAATGGATAATCGATTGCATCTGGATTATGGCAAGATACCGGTTGCAGAGGGCGATGTGTTACTCCTGACCAGTGACGGCGTGCATGATTTTCTCAGTGCCGAGCAGTTAATAGCCATTATGTCAGCAGCGGCAACGGCTGAGATTGCCAGTAATGAATTGGTGGCCGCTGCTTTGGCCAATGGCAGTGATGATAATGTTAGTGCGGTAGTTGCAAAGATCGAATCGCTGCCGGATGAAAGCCTGGAAGACTACAGCAATAAGCTAACACGTTTGCCATTTCCGCCAGAGTTAAGTGTCGGCATGAAAATTGATGGCTTTGAGATTGTGCGAGAAATTTTTGCCTCCAGTCGCAGCCAGATGTATTTGGTGGTGGATAGTGAGACGGGTGAACAATGTGCCATGAAAACGCCGTCGGACAATTTTGAGGACGACATTAGTTATATTGATCGCTTTATCCAGGAAGAGTGGATAGGAAGCCGAATACATCATCCGAATGTCGTAAAAATCATTCGTCAAAGCAGAGCGCGCAATTATTTATACTATTTAATGGAATATGTCGAGGGAGTCGGTCTCGATGAGTGGATTCTTGTGAATACTCCTCCAAGCCCCAAAAAGGCAATCTCAATCATCAAGCAAATAGCCGAAGGGCTAACCGCATTTCACGACAATGAAGCGATACACCAGGACTTAAAACCTGCCAACGTGTTGATCACCAGCGATCAGCGAGCTGTTATTGTCGATTTTGGGTCCGTATTTGTGGCTGGTCTAGCGGAACTGTATCGGCCCTTGATACTGGAGGACGCACTGGGTACGGCGGGTTATTCAGACCCACTCTATCTGATGGGTAAGAATCCGGGTTTTCAGGGTGACGTGTATTCTCTAGCGACTATTACTTACGAAATGTTCACGGGTAATCTCCCCTATGGTAACGACGTCGAAGAATGTCGAACAGCGTCTGATTACGATCGACTGCGTTATATCAGCGCGATAGATCACAATACGGTTATTCCTATATGGTTTGACGGGGCGCTTGAAAAAGGCGTCGCATTTGATATGGAACAACGCTACAAGACCATTGAAGAGTTGCTGATCGACCTGACTCAACCCAATCCCGATTTTCTTAAAGTAGACCCCATCACCCACTCGTCGGCGAGCACTCTGGTATTTTGGAAGCTGATGTCCGGGTTTTGGGTATTGACCATTATTGTAATGCTCTATTTGTTCTCCCAGCAGTAGTCTGTTGTAGGAGCTGGTAGTAAAGCTGATTTTCTGTGTAAAACCCGATAGACTAGCCGCCGTTTCAGTTAGCGGACCCGCAAATAGTCGTGAGTTCCCACTAAAAATGTTTCGATATAGACTTGCAGGAGAGGTCACTTTCCTGGATGGCTAGAGCCATTGTCGATAATCGGTGGTTTTGGACCTGTCGGAGTTTTTACTGGGGGATAGCAATAAATTCATGGGTTAAACGACACTGAATATGAGTTAACCAATGGATCGTATCGTTCGTCCGGAAAACCAGGTTCAAAGTTTTCATGAAGACAGAGCAGCAGTTAAAAATAGAGTATAACAAGCTACAAAAACGTATTCGCAGGAACGTCGGCAATGCTATCGCTGATTACAAAATGATAGAGGAGGGCGATGTTGTAATGACATGCCTGTCTGGCGGCAAAGATTCTTTTGCAATGCTAGATATTCTTATGCATTTACAAAAGACGGCGCCGATCACTTTTGAAGTGATTGCGGTAAACCTTGATCAAAAGCAACCGGGCTTTCCTAAACATATTTTACCCGAGTATTTAGAGAAATTAGGTGTGCCTTTTTATGTGATCGATAAGGACACATATAGTGTTGTAAAAGAGAAAACACCAGAAGGTAAAACGACCTGTGGCCTCTGCTCCAGGCTGCGTCGTGG
>CAYNZI010000271.1:0-4647 GCA_964401565.1 uncultured Spongiibacteraceae bacterium | reverse complement strand
AAATCGGGTTTGGGTAGATCGGCTAATGAAATATAACTATCAAGCAGGGCCTCATCGATTTGGGAGGGCTGTAGCGTTCCAGCTTTAACCTGCTCAGCGATTGCTCTCGTTGCACGCGCTATATCCTGCTGCCCACCGTAATCCACAGCAATAACGGGTGTGCTTTCACGATTATTGGCCGTGAGCTGATCTGCATGCTCCATTTGCTTCAACAAGCCCGCGTTAAACCGGTGTCGATCGCCTATGAATCGAATTCTGATACCGTCTGAATGCAGCTGCTTGACCTCTCGCTTCAGATAAGAGCTCAACAGTGTCATCAACGCTCTTACTTCTGCGCTGGGACGTTGCCAATTTTCGCTACTAAAAGCAAACAGAGTGACAATTTTGACCCCGTAGTCATTGGCCAGCTTCAATACGGAACGAACAGCCTCAACACCTGCGCGATGACCGTAAGACGGGGACTTCCCCTGGCGACGAGCCCAGCGCCCATTACCATCCATAATAATCGCCAGATGAAACGGAACTTTGGTAAATGACTTGGCAGAAGTGGATTCAGACATCGTGGCTATGGCTTACGCCTAAATTTCCATCAGGTCGGCTTCTTTGGCCGTCAGTATGACTTCTATCTGAGCAACAAAACGATCGGTCAGTTTTTGTATATCGTCCTGAGCTTTGTGTTCCTGGTCTTCACTTATCTCTTTCTCTTTTTGCAGTTCCTTGACGTCGGCCATCACATCACGGCGAATATTTCTAATAGAAACCCGCGAATGTTCAGCTTCCTTCTTTGCCTGACGAGTAAAACCTCGTCGAGTCTCCTCTGTAAGCATCGGCATAGGAATGCGAATAACCGTACCGGCAGTTGATGGATTCAACCCAAGATCCGACTTCATAATCGCTCTTTCAACATCGGGAACGATGGCTTTTTCCCATGGCACTACAGATAATGTGCGAGCATCCTCAACATTAATAGCCGCCACCTGACTCAAAGGCGTTTCAGATCCGTAGTAGTTAACACGTAGACCATCGAGAATACTAGGATGAGCTCTCCCGGTACGTATTTTATTCAAGGCACTGCCCAACGCACCCAGTGTTTTTTGCATTCGCTCCTCAGCGTCTTGCTTCAATTCGTCAATCACCGACTTCCCCCCACTGATATTGTCTATAACACGCTTTAGTCACGTGCGTTTATTGCTACCTTTGCCTACTCGCCTTTAATCAGGGTGCCTTCAGTGCCCCCGTTTACAATGTTAAACAGAGCACCCGCTTTTTCCATCTCAAAAACTCGCAAAGGCATACCGTGATCACGGGCCAACAATATGGCCGTTAAATCCATTACTTCCAACTTCTTGTCCAGAACATCATCATAACTCAAACTGTCGTATTTCGTCGCGTTGGAATCAATCATCGGATCAGCACTATAAACCCCATCAACCTTGGTCGCTTTCAATACAATCTCTGCTTGTACCTCTATGCCGCGCAAACAAGCCGCAGAATCTGTAGTAAAGAACGGATTACCCGTCCCTGCAGAAAAAATAACAACCTCACCTCGCTGTAACGAGCTCATTGCCTTGCGTCTGTCATAATGATCAACAACACCACTCATAGGGATGGACGACATGACACGGGAAATAATATTTGCTCTTTCCAAAGCATCACGCATCGCCAGCGCGTTCATTACGGTAGCCAGCATACCCATATGATCACCAGTAACTCGATCAAGTCCAGCCTTTTGTAAGGACGCGCCGCGAAACAAATTACCGCCACCAATAACCAGACCGACCTGAACACCAATTCCAACGAGCTGACCTATCTCAAGCGCCATACGATCAAGAATTTTAGGATCAATCCCAAACCCCTCATCACCCATAAGGGCCTCACCGCTGAGTTTGAGTAAAATGCGTTTGTATTTTTTATCTCGAGTAGACATAAACACTCCTTTCAGCAAGGTGGTTCCGCCAACGATAGATGTTAACAGAGTAACCGTATAACCAGCAGATAGAAAAACGGGGCTGTAAGCCCCGTTTTGTTTTATTAGCCGTTTAATTGAGCGGCCACTTCGGCGGCAAAATCGACTTCTTCTTTTTCTATCCCTTCACCAACCTCGTAACGAACGAAAGAGACCACCTCTGCGCCTGCGTTTTTAGCGAGGTTAGCAATAGTAATTTCAGGGTCTTTTACGAACGCCTGTTCCAGCAAGCTATTTTCCTTAAGGAATTTATTGATACGACCAACCATCATTTTCTCAACAATTGCTTCGGGCTTACCTTCCATATCAGGCTGTGCTTTTATGATATTTTTCTCTTGAGTCACTATATCTTCGGGCATATCTTCTGGTCTTACTACCTGAGGATTTACAGCAGCCACATGCATAGCAATATCACGAGCCAACTCAGCATCACCACCCGTCAAAGATACTAAAACAGCGATTCTGTTGTTGGAATGAACGTAGCTACCGACAACACCCTCAGAATCCATAACTTCACTGCGACGAACAGAAATATTTTCACCAATTTTCTGAACCAATGCTTCGCGAGCTGTACTCAATTCCCCATCCATCAAGACGGCAATATCAGCTTGCTTCTCTGCAAACACTTTTTCAGAGACCGTAGCAACGAATGCTAAAAGGCTTTCATCTCGAGCAGCAAAATCAGTTTCACTATTAACTTCTACCAAGATGCCATAACTGCCATCTTCAGCAACCTTAGCGACAACAATACCTTCAGCCGCAGTACGACCCGCTTTCTTGGCGGCTTTCATACCACTGTTCTTACGCATTTCTTCAATTGCCGCGTCGATGTCACCACCGGCTTCGACCAGCGCCTTCTTACATTCCATCATACCAAGACCGGTACGGTCACGTAGTTCTTTTACCATTGAAGCAGATACAGCTGCCATCTTCATATCCTCCAAAACAAGTCACTCTGTCATTACACAAAAGGCAAGTAGCGACACGTCATATTAAATCAAATTAGTTAGCGATCTCACTAGGATCAATACCAATCATTCAAAAAAGGGGGCTAAGCCCCCTTTTTTGAATGATTGGTCCTGCTTATTCGGCTGCTGGAGCCGGGACTGCAGGAGCAGGTGCTTCAGCTTTGGCTTCAACCGCAACTTCAGCCGCCACTTCAACAAACTCATCTTTAGGCACGCTACCATCAGCCGCTTTTCCCGCGAGAACGGCATCAGCTACTGCTGCTGAGTAAAGCTTGATGGCACGTATCGCATCATCATTACCAGGAATAACGTAATCAACGCCATCCGGGTCACTGTTTGTATCAACGATACCAATAACGGGAATACCCAGACTGTTTGCTTCTTTAATGGCTATTCGCTCTTGGTCGACATCTATTACGAACAAGGCGTCAGGCAAACCACCCATATCCTTAATACCGCCAATAGAACGCTCTAACTTCTCCATGGCACGTGTGCGCATTAGCGCTTCTTTCTTGGTCAACTTATCGAAAGTGCCGTCAGCCTGCTGGGCTTCCAGATCGCGCAAACGCTTAATGGAACCACGAATTGTTTTGTAGTTGGTCAGCATACCACCCAACCAGCGATGGCTAACGTAGGGCTGCCCGGCACGATCTGCTTCTTCTCGCATGATCTTGCTAGCTGCACGCTTGGTGCCAACGAACAGTATTTTGTTTTTACCCACAGACAGCTTTTGGATCACTGCCAGGGCTTCATTGAACGCAGGAACAGTGTGCTCCAGGTTAATGATGTGAATCTTGTTGCGAGCACCAAAAATGTACTCACCCATTTTAGGGTTCCAATACCGAGTTTGGTGGCCGAAGTGAACACCTGCCTGCAACATGTCGCGCATACTTACTTGAGTCATAGCTATACCTTTTAAGGGTTAGGCCTCCATATACCCCATCGATCAACCCTGATTTAACAGAGCACCCTGACCTATGTGACGGTATATGTGCGGATTTTAGTGGATTTATTCACCCAAATGCAGCCGTGATTTCAACAAACACAATCGACCGCCGATTTGAGAGCGCGCTTTATACCATAACAGAGGAAAAACTGAAAGAATAAATTGCCAGCAAGCGATGATTCCCTATCCAAAAAGAAGCCGTATTCCACCTGCTCTCTCACGCTAGCAGCGCTCGCCATGAGGCCACGGTCGCCATACCAATGTCCCTGTCGTCACTGAGGGCTTCCCTATTTATTTAGCCATTGGGGACGAGCTTGGTTTACAATAGCGAGCCCGACGCCGTATTTACGGTTGTCATTAGTGATTTTTTTATCATAATCAACAGCTTAGGCGAAAATACCCGAATGAAGGTTTCGATCAAAACCCCGGAACAGATCAACAAAATGCGCATTGCAGGCGGGCTCGCCGCAGACGTGCTGGAGATGATAGCTCCTTTTGTGCAACCTGGAATAACAACCGAAGAACTGGATAGAATTTGCCACGACTTCATGGTCAACACCCAGCACGTCATTCCTGCACCGCTTAATTATAACGGCTTCCCAAAATCGATTTGCACGTCGGTTAACGAAGTCGTCTGCCACGGTATTCCGTCGGCAAAGAAAGTACTTAAGGACGGCGACATTATCAACATTGATATTACTGTCATTAAGAATGGGTTTCACGGCGACACCAGCAAGATGTTTCACGTCGGAAAAGCCCAAAGCCAC
>CAYNZI010000270.1:0-4650 GCA_964401565.1 uncultured Spongiibacteraceae bacterium | reverse complement strand
CCTCCATCCTCAAAAAATCCATATAAAGACGCGTTAACAACTGGTGTCCTACATTGCCGTAAACATCAAAACCTGCCACCAGCAAATAGTGGATTCGCTCTAATAGCGGGTACCCGATCACCCACGCTGTTTTCGGTGTATCCCCTACTAACCCTTTCATCACCGTTGAACTATCAAAGTGCCTGAAAACCGTTAGCGCAGCATTTCTATTGCGACCATCGCCATCCCACAAAGAATCCAGACCCAAGCGCTCTCCTTTCAACAGCTTTTTGCGCAGTTCTGCTTGCTTTGCTTTGGTGTATTTTCTTTCCAACCTTGAATACTTAACCCAAGACGACAATGGTGTAAAAAGATTGCTTTCTTTTTCCGCGGGAAGACGCAAATTTTTTGCTTCTTGTGCCAAAAACTCATCAGAAATATATTTTGACTCAGTTTCAGGGTCAACAAACAGAACCCAAAAATGATCGTGGATTACACTGAGTGCAACTTGACCTCGACATACGGGACCCTTGATAAAACCCATAATAGTAAACTGGGCTTCGTCTAGCATAAATTTGTATCGAGTATCACTGGGTATGTCTTTGAACGTTTCAAATGGATTAGACGCAGTCAACGGGTTGTAGTCCGGAAGCTGATTAACCACGTAATCAGTCTCCAAAAACAGTTCACGCCAGTATTCCAACCGCGTTTCATCCAAGAGGTAGGGCATATTCTGCTTTGCCAAAATCGTACTTTTTACCCGCTGAAGTCGATAGTAAAATTCCCCACCTGGCGGATCAAACGGCCGCCGAGACGGGATGATATCAATCGCATGACCTGACGGCCTAGTAGACCGCACGAGTTTGAAAAACTCCCTATCTTCACCCACAGTGGTGACCGATGATGAAAAATAGATATTCGCCAAAAAGAGATGCTCGTAGATGTATCGGCTCATCAACTGCTCCTTCAACGAAGAACCATTAAAGAATTCCTCCCACTGATCTACTTTTATCGGGTATTTTGTTGGTCGCTTGCCGGGGAAGCGAGCTTTTGCTCCTGTTTTCAGCCACTGGACCATAATATCGTTTTGTTCTTTATCGATTGCGGGTAACCCGTAAGGCATACCCCAGAGCGGAAACTTTTCTTCAAACTTTTCAAACTCTTCGATTTTTTTACACTGCTGATCTCTATTTAACGAAAAGTCAAAACTGTCTGGAAGAATCTCTCCCGGCGGCAGCGGGTGGTCTTTCTTCATCTCCAGCATTCTATAAATTAGACTTGCCCGCGTATTTGCCTCAGATGTTTGTTCCCGCTCATTGAGCACCGGATAAAAACCTTCTTTCCTCCACTCCTCTGTCGTTCCCCTGTCGATAGAAACTCGCGTTAAATTTGCCGCTACCAAGCGCCCACCATCATATACTTTCGATGAATTGGCACCGCGATCTACACTTTCAAAACTCGTCATTTTCAACTGACATGGTGCATCGTAACAGCCGTGACAAACAACACAGCGACTGTCAACGATCTTTAATGTCCTGGTAGAATTCCGGCTCGAGGTACGACTCTGTCGCCACTGTACGCTCAATAACGGATGCTTGACCGTAAAGATCATCAAAATACGTTTTACCCATTGCAGCGCACGCTGAGAAAAGCACGACAGAAAATAGCAGGAGTAGAAGACGGACACATTTTAATTTCATAGAAAGCGGACCAAGTAGGCTAAATAGTAACGCGTGTATGGAGGGTCGTTAGTCTTTTCAATTTACTCAGCAATTGCCACTGAGCTCGAAAAAATCCGAATCTAGAGATGAACTGATCGCTGCCCGACAATATGCAGCGCGGCAACACGATAAGCTTCTGCCAAGGTTGGAAAGTTAAAAATATTCTCGACAAATGCATCGATATTCATTCCCGCCAGCAATCCCATTTGGCCTATATGAATAAGCTCCGTGGCACCTTCGCCGATGATCTGTACTCCGAGCAGCTTTTCACCCTGAGAGTCAGCAATCAATCTCAGCATACCATCTTGGATTCCGGAAATTTGCCCCCGCGCAATTTCGTCAAATTTGGCAACACCGATAATGGGATGACCGTACTCTTCTATCGCCTCGCTTTCACTCATGCCGACGGTAGATAGTTCAGGAATGGCGTAAATTCCACCGGGAATCAACTCGGTCATTTCACCTAAATCCAACCCCAATGCGGCACAACTCGCTCGCCGCCCCTGCTCCATAGACGCCGAGGCCAATGAAGGTGGCCCGATCACATCCCCCGCCGCATATATATTGGTCACTTCAGTTCGACAATGTCTATCCACCGGTATTATACCGCGCTCACTCAAAGACAACCCCGCGCTCTCGATATTCAGGCCTGCAATGTTGGATACTCTACCCGAGGCTGCTAACAGTTTCTCACTGCGATAAACCGTGCCGTCGTCCAATTCTGTTATGACCTGCGATACGCCGTCCCAATAAACTCGACTCACATTTGCATTGGCAATAAAACGGGCGCCACCGGATTCGAAGGCACGCACAAACTGATCGGTTAAGGCCTGATCGAGAAATCCCAGTGGTCTTGGGTAGCGATCAATCATGGTGACACGAACACCTAAACTGGAGAAGATTGAAGCATACTCACTCGCAATGACACCGCCACCTAAAACCGTGAGTGTTTGTGGTAAATACTCCATCGAAAGAATTGAGTCACTATCATAGACATATTCATGATCCACTTCGATATTGTCTACCTGACGAGGCACAGACCCCGTTGCAATGACAAAATAGTCCGCATGCAATTCAATGTTTTTTCCGCCCGGCATGGTGACGGAAATAGTGTGACTATCGATAAAACTCGCACGTCCATGAATACGCTCGATGGCATTACGTGTCATTTGCTTATTGATATACTCGTCATGGGCGCTAATCACTGAGTGCATGTTGTCGATGAGCGCTGTCATTTCCAGATCAGGACGCAATGAGAACGAAAACAACTCCGCATGCTGTCGCAAGTTTGCAATACGTAACGCATTTTCACGGAGAGTCTTGCTTGGGATAGTCCCGCGATGAACACAGGCACCACCCAGTACTTTATCAGCTTCGACCATAGCAACGTTTTTATTGGCTTTTGCAGCTTGCACTGCAGCCTTCTGTCCCGCAGGACCACTACCGATAATGATAATGTCGTAGTGTTGAGTACCCATTAATGCCCCTTACAAACGTATACTAGAAAGACAGCTCTTTGATAGTTTCATGAACTGAGTCAGCTTTTTCCAAAAGCTTTTCCACATCATCTGTATACAAATTTAGTGCAATCACCGCACTCTCTGTACTCAAAACAGAGATATCATACTGCTGATTCGATAACGTACAGGCCGAAAATAGTTTCGCCGCCTTAATTGTATCGACAATATCCTGTGACCCTTTTGCAGGCCCATCAATCTCGACGCCACCAATGGTATGGCTAACGGGCAAAGGTAACTGCCAATGCTCCGCCAATACACTACCCACTTGAGTTTGGTATTTTTCCATTAAGAAGCTGACATCCTCTGCTTTCGGAGATTCACCCTTTTCACCAGCGATGTCCAAAACTGTCTGTAGAACAACAGGACGCCCAATCTGGAAAAGTAAACCACACAGAAACGTTGATTCCACATTACGACGCCCTTGGCGAGCAATTTCTCTGGCCCATACTGCTGTTGCCAGAGACGACTGCCAGATCTCTTTTATCAATGATTCGAAACCTTTGGCATCAAAAAGCGCAGGGCCCATAGTCGCTGCCATCGAAATGTCGGCCATATTCTGCATCCCTAACCGGGCAATGGCCTGCTGTAATGACGTCATCTTTGCAGTGGGGCTATAGGCCGCTGAATTGGCAATTCGCATGACATGCCCCGCTAACGCGGGGTCACTTTGGATCAGCTTCGTTAAAGCCATCGCATCGGAGTTCACATCGTTGACCAGCGATAGAACCTGAATAGTCACCTGCGGCAGCATCGGTAAAACTAACGTTTTCTGCTGTATTCGTTTTTCCAACTGCTCGGTGGTTGAATCGATAAATGCTTGATCCATCTTCTGTCTCGCTCTCAAACGGGAAATCATACAATTCTCTAACTACCAACAGTCTAGATCATCTTGCCAATAACTACAGCCCAGCTGACTATTCTCCAGGGGTCAAGAAAGATAGACACCATGGGCCACTTCTCATTTACAATGGGTCTTGGTTAACAACATCGCTGGCAAACCTGGTTGTTTTTTATGCTTGAACCGTTATCTATTATCTATCGCGATGACTCTCTGGTAGCCATTAACAAACCGAGTGGACTATTAGTTCATCGCAGCAACATTGATCGCCACGAAACACGTTTCGCTCTGCAGTTACTGCGAGATCAGCTGGGACAACACGTTTACCCCGTCCACCGTCTTGATAAACCAACATCGGGGCTGCTGTTATTTGCCTTGTCATCTGACATTGCTAAAACGCTCTCGTTGGAATTTTCGAATCAAAATATTGAAAAGAAATATCTCACTGTAGTGAGAGGCTGGTGTGACGAGCAAGGAACTATCGATCACCCGCTAAAAGAGCAATTCGACAAAATGGCCGGAAAACCGAAAAAGAAACTAGTACCCGCCAAAGATGCCGTCACCCACTTCAATCGACTGGCAACAGTCGAGC
>CAYNZI010000269.1:0-4658 GCA_964401565.1 uncultured Spongiibacteraceae bacterium | reverse complement strand
AAATTGAGCGGGAATTCAGGGTTCAGCGGCCTGTTGCTGCAATCCATATCTGGCTCGCCAGCATCCAGATAGCGCTGCTCATCAAACATAAAAGGCCCAAAACCCGAGCGCTTTATAGACTTCAAAAACTGCTTAGGAATGATCATATCGGTATCAACATTAGCCCGATCGACCGGCGCTACCACGCCATTTACTGTGATAAATTTTTTCATTTTCCTTCCTCTCTATCGCTCTTGCTATAAGCCCATAACATCGCGGACATCGACAAAATGTCCCGCAATAGCCGCTGCCGCTGCCATTTCCGGACTCACCAGATGCGTTCGACCACCAAAGCCTTGTCTCCCTTCAAAATTTCTATTGGATGTTGACGCGCAGTGCTCTCCGTCGCCCAATTTGTCAGAATTCATCGCCAAACACATTGAACAGCTCGGTTCACGCCACTCGAGACCCGCCTCGATAAAAATCGTGTCTAAGCCTTCCTTTTCCGCTTGAGCTTTCACCAAGCCTGAGCCGGGGACAACCAGTGCCCGTTTGACGCTTGCCGCCTTGGTTTTACCTTTAACGACAGCCGCCGCCGCTCGCAGATCCTCTATACGCGAGTTCGTGCACGAACCGATAAACACGCAATCCAATTGAATATCAGTAATCGCCATGCCTCCGGTCAACCCCATATACTCAAGCGCTCGTTCGATGGCCGCTCTTTTCGCTGGATCACTAGTATCTTCTGGAGAGGGAACCACGCCGTCAATGGCCGCCACCATTTCTGGAGAATTACCCCAGGTAACTTGGGGGACGATTGTTTCGGCATCCATCTCAACCACCGTATCAAAGCTGGCATCGTCATCACTGCGCAACGTGCGCCAATAACTCACCGCCTGATCCCAAAGCTCAGCCTTGGGTGCGTAAGGCCTACCCTCAACATAGTCCAGCGTGGACTGATCTACTGCAACCATGCCAACGCGTGCACCGGCCTCAATCGCCATGTTACACACGGTCATACGGCCCTCAATCGACATATCACGAAATACGCTACCGCCAAACTCTATTGCATGCCCTGTACCACCCGCCGTACCTATTTTTCCGATGATCGCTAAAATGACATCTTTGGGAGTCACACCCGGCCGCAACGTGCCATCGACTCTGATCAGCATATTTTTCATTTTCTTCTGAATTAAGCACTGGGTCGCCATTGCATGCTCAACTTCAGAGGTTCCAATGCCATGAGCCAACGCGCCAAGCGCTCCGTGAGTTGCGGTATGGGAGTCGCCACATACCACGGTCATACCCGGCAAGGTTGCTCCCTGCTCCGGACCAATGACATGAACAATACCCTGCCGAATATCATTAATTTCGAACTCGGTAACGCCAAATTCCTCACAGTTATTATCCAGTGTTTGCACCTGAATACGCGAAACGTCCTCCACAATACCCGCCACACCACCGTCACGCTCTGACTTCAGCGATGGTACATTATGATCAGGCGTTGCCAGATTGGCATCGGTTCGCCACAATTTACGACCGGCTATACGCAAACCTTCAAAGGCCTGGGGTGATGTCACTTCATGCACCAACTGACGGTCAATATAAATCAGCGCCGTACCGTCGCTGCGTTGCTTGACCACATGGACATCCCATAATTTGTCATAGAGAGTTTTACCCGCCATCTTGTACCTCACTCAATCAATTTATTCTTAGACACTTTTCTACTGGACGAATTCTAAACACTCCCATAGAATAAAACAAATTCATATTATTTATTGATTGAATTCCTTATTGGAATATATAGTTGAATTTAGGGAAACCACCCAGCCTAACACCCCGGGAAGACACATGGACACACAGAACCTGCTCGCTTTTGTTAAAGTTGCCGAAAGTCGATCATTTTCCGAGGCGGCAGAAAGCCTGCACATCACTCAGCCCGCGGTCAGTAAACGCATTGCCACACTCGAAAGCCAACTCGACACCAGACTTTTCGATCGCATTAGCCGCACCGTACAACTTACCGAGGCAGGCTCTGCCCTACTACCTAGGGCAGAGCACATTCTGCAAGCCGTGCGAGATGCAAAACGCAGCATCGATGACCTGCAAGGAGAGATCGCCGGCAACCTGAGTATCGGTATTAGTCATCACATAGGCCTTCACCGACTCCCTCCTGTTTTGCAGGCATTCAGCGAACGCTATCCCAAGGTGCACTTTGACATCGATTTTATGGACTCTGAAGAAGCCTACGAGCAAATTACTCATGGCCGCATTGAGCTTGGTGTTGTCACCCTTGATCCTACCGGTAATAGCCCGCTTACCAGTCAACCTGTATGGCAAGACAATCTGGTTGTAACCGTAGCATCAGGGCACCCATTGGCCAGCACCAATGATATCAATCTGACCACACTCAGCCACTACCGGGCGATACTTCCCGGTCTTAATACCTACACCGGGCAAATCATTAAAGCGCTGTTTCAACAGCATAAATTGACGCTGGACATATCCATGTCGACAAATTATCTGGAAACATTAAAAATGATGGTGTCGATTGGCCTTGGATGGAGCGTGCTGCCACATACAATGATCGACTCTACTATCCAGACACTGAACATAGCCGATCTACAATTAAGTCGAACGCTAGGTTATGTTCACCACCAAAACCGCAGCCTCAGCAATGCCGCAAGTGCATTTGTAACGGCACTTGCGGCCGAGAGCGATTTTGGTAAGAAATAACATTATCGATACATATCCGTGACCCTGTGGGCTTTTTCTGCTAAAACCTAGTGACTACTAATTAAAACCTAGTGACTATTAATTAAGGTTCAGTAACTGGAGTTGACCATTGCCGAATACCGGTGCGCGCGCGAGCGCCAAAAACCTCTCCTCCGCTTCCGACGACACTGCAGGTACCGACAATCGCTGGCTGTTAATTGCCGAAGGCGGATGGATGGTCGGGCAGAAATTTACTCTTGGTAGTCATACCGTCCTCGGACGAGACTCCAGCTGCGATATCACTATTCCAGGCACACATTTATCCCGTCAGCATGCGGAGCTAGCCATTACCGGAAACCACCTGCACATTCGCGATCTCGATTCAGCTAACGGAACCTATGTAAACGACAAGCCAGTCACAGAAAGTGAGCTAAAACCTGGCGATACCGTGCGCTTTGATGTTCTCGTCTTTCGCATACATGGCCCAGGGTCGCGGGAAACAACCGCGGCAACCTCTAACCAGCACCCAAAACGGCCAAGCCCGATAACACAGGCAGAAAAACCTTCCGCAATAAGCAAAAAAATCACTGATAGAAACAAACCCGGCGCTGTCGGCAATCGGCAAGCGACACAACAGGCGACACAGTCACGTGGAACGTTACTGGCGGTTATTATCGGTGCCGTCACACTCGTCGCTATTGGCTACCTACTGACACAGTAGGTTATATCGATGCTCGTGCACTCAAAAGATGCCTAACGACAACCCTGTCGCCATGGCGTTACCCAGCTCCTCGCAGGACTGAATACCTGTGGCGCCTACCTCGCCACAAACAATAATCGGCTCGGCAACCTCTCGAAAAGGATAGCCCTTGGCAATGCGCTGTATTTGCCGTACGGCACCCGTACCGTCATTACCTGCGCTCACAACAATGCCATACGCGATATTCAATTGGTGTGGTGCCGCCGGATAGAACGTACGATCAAAGAAGTCTTTTAGACCGCCAGACATATAACCCAAATTTTCAGGTGTCCCGAAAATAATCGCGTCACACCACAGTAAATCCTCAGTGCCTGCCTCCATGGCTCGCAACAGTCTTGTTTCAACGTCAGCCTCTAATAATGCGCCCTTGAAGGTTGCCTCTGCCAATTTCCGAGTGCTTCCTGATTGACTGTGATATACGATCAGCAAATGCTTCATAGACGACCTATTCTTTGTCTCTCAATCCCAGGCGCTGCAGTACAGACAAGAACGCGGGTCGAATAAAAGTGTAAGCTGCGAGCCCTATACCATCAGCCAGCACATCGAGTAGCGATGCCTCTCTACCCGCAATCATGCCCTGTAATAACTCCAATAGAATGCCATAGCCAATTAGCCACAATATTTTGTGGCGCACAAAATGGAACAACGGATAAGCGATATCTAGCAGCGCCAACAGCACAAAAAATGCCAGCGCGTGGTTAGCTTTATCCCAGCCACTCGTCACAATAACGGCCTCCTGTGGTACCACCGCCAAACCGGTAACTCCAATCAAGACAATGGCAAAGAGGACTCTATATAATGATGTTATGTTCAAATAAATGTCCAGGTCACGAATACAGTGATTTGATACTTTCGATCAGGCAGCTTATTGTGGAGAATGTCCATATGCTTGATCGATATTTTGCGAGTCTATTTTATGTCGAAAAAACCCAACCGCGCTAACCTTTTTGCCGGTCTTACAATATCGATTATTGTCATCGCGTCCTTTTTCCTGCTCTTTTTAACCAAGACGATGGGAGAGCGTAGCGCGTTTTTTGCCCGCAGTATTGACGATGCATCTTATGACTGTGAAGAAAAGATCGTCAGTAAGTACGGCGACAGATTAATCAGTAAAAGCTTTGACAATCTATCTTCTCGCTACCAACCGGAAGAGCGACAGTATCTTATTTACTACCGCATCAGCATCCTCGAATCAAATACCAAC
>CAYNZI010000268.1:0-4677 GCA_964401565.1 uncultured Spongiibacteraceae bacterium | reverse complement strand
CGAATTTTATCAAAAAACGTCTGGTTTTTGGAGTTTTTCTACAGCCTCAACGCCCTGAGTATCGGCGATAATGAAATAATTGGGGGTCATAGACCCGATTATACCATCGACAATACTCGTGCCACTGTCGATAAACTGGCTCTTTTCAACGCCATCTGCTGGCACTTGCGGGGGCAGAAAACCCGCAACAGCGTGGTCAAGAAAACCTGGTTCAAAGCGCGCGCACCATCGTCAAACATTTTTGGCGAGATTGTCGCAAATCGCAGTGGATTCCAGACAGTGATATCCGGCGCGCCGGTTTCTCCCTCAAAGAACTCGCGGGGCACCACAGGGCGCATCTCGAAGGCAACCGTATGCTCTTCAAAAGTCAACGGCACGAATGCATCTCCCAAACCGGTACCCAGTTCAAACTTGTAGCTGGCAATACGTTTATCAGTGTTGTTGATGACTTTTTGAATCACCCGGTAGATGCGTCCGAAGCCGTAAGTAGCACTAAACTCAGTCAGTTCCTCACCACCATCGGTCGAAGGATCCTTCACACCCTTGTAGCGAATGTCCTTAACGCCGAGATCGAACACCATATCTACCGGTACATCACTCGTGGTCAGCTCAAGAAAATAGCGTTTGGAGCTGCCTTCGCCATCACTACAGGTTTTAGGCACGATTGTGCCGGGAAACTCCGTACTTTCAAGCTCGCCTGAGGCCATGATGCAGTTGTTGGTTGGGACATCAAAGTCGTCGGTGACAACCTGAATACCCGGTGAACGACCACTGGCATTGTCCAATTCCCAATACACGGCCGCTACACTGCTAATGAGCGGGTCAGCTTTAGCCGCAACTTGTATATATGACTCTTTGCCGTAGCGCCAGTTATGCCATCCAACGTAGCAATATTGGTGTCGTTCCAGCCTGTCAACTGAGGAACCGACACATCGGTGTAAGTGGTGGGCACGGGCTCTTGAGCCATGCCACTCCCGCTAATAAAACTTGTGCTCAATACCGCAATGATAGCTTTGCTCAATAGTGGTCTCAGCCGGGGTTTGACATACTGCATAAGTTGCCTCCGCAAAATTAAAATACCATGCTCAAAATACTCACATATTAGAAACACGACTACTGTAGAGAACTTTACTTGACAGGGGATAGTTAAAAAATAACGAGCATCATCTTTTCAACATATAGCATTGAAAACCATCCCAGAACCTGGGCTCAGGATTTAAGATTCAAAAACGACTTCTCCGGGGGTTTAACTCTAACGGTTACGAAGGCAACAAGTTCTCCAAGGTTGCAATCTGTTCGGAGCTTAGTTTCCCCATTCTCTCAGCCTGCAGACACTCTTCTAGTTCGATTCTATTTTTCACACCCAAAATAACCGAGTTCACTTTTGGAATACTCAACGCGAATCGATGGGCAAGGCTTGCTGGAGACTCCCCCCACTCCCGGGCCAATCGTCGGAAAGGTGCTGCCTTTGCGAAGTCGTCAAAATCTTTTGCATCAAAACCCGACGGATGCGGACTCCTATCCATCGACGACGTTAGAGCACCTGCCTGTACAGCCCTGATTGCCAGTATCGGGATATCTTTATCCTGACACGCTTCCAGAATGATTTTTGGATTAAACGTTTCTGACACATAAGCTATACCCCCTGCAGAGTTGAGTGGGTTGACAACACACTGGACTGCCGCAGGTGGTGAATCATGATTAAGAGCGGCCAACAAAGCCTCCTTCTGCCCTATTCCTCCAATCCCCCAGTGATCAATTTTCCCCTCCTGCTTTAAACGTTCAAAGGCGGGAATAACTTCGTCAAAATAGCAACTCAATGTTGTCGCATTTTTAGCTCTAAACTCATTAAAACTAAACATTTCATAGTCGTCTTCAATCAACTGAGAGTGCATCAAGAACAAATTTACTTTCTCCATGCCCATCGTCTTTAAACTATTGGTCAGCGACGCATTGAGTTTTTCATACACTTTTTGGTCAGCAGGGGTGCCCACCTGGCACTTCGTAGTTATATATAAATCGTCCCGACTTTGTCCCTGCAGCGCCTCGCCAATGACACTCTCTGCCTCGCCTCTGCCATACATTGGCGCAACATCTAAATGATTAATACCGTGATCCAGGGCCATAGCGACAGTGTCCAGAGCCTCTTTTCTAGAAGTTTTCCCCCACACTTGACCCAGCCCTCCTCCACCCAAGGTCAAAGCACTGATATCGCCAAACGGTTTAAACGTTCTTCGTTCCATAATTAACTCTCTCTTCATCAAAAAGGCATATACAAAGACCGGTCCTATTGATTAATTTGACTCCCTGTTTTTTCAGTTGTTCCTGACAACCGTTGGTCCATGACCCACTAAAGTGGCGTCTCGGAATTTCCCCGGGTTCGCCATTTGTGACTGCAGCGTTTCCAATGCCAAGGCTTTCAACCAATGAGCCACTGGCGGCTCTCCACAATCAGCAGCCAAGCTATCAAAATAGTCGAACTGCCTTTCTGCTAATTTATGGCGATGATGGTATTCAATACCCGCATCATCCTGCTCGTGAATTTTATCGTTTATTCCCTTCATCATTACATCTACTGAAGGCAATGAGTTATTCCCTGACAGCGCATTGACCCACCATTTAGCCTGGTATTCAAATAGAGGAAAGGGAATAACGTGAAAAGGTAAACCAATGAAAGCAAGCGTTGTATCGGTGGGCGCAACAATGTCCCTATACAAGGGTGTTACCCAGTTATTCTCGACTTTAACAAGACTCGTTTCCAAAAAAGGAAATTGATATTCGTAACCCGTGCAATAGATAAAATGGTCGATGTTCTCTAGTGCTGGGGCATCTCGAAAGTGGATTGCCGACCCATCAAACTTCAGCGGCGCAGGATATCGATGAACACCGCCCCCACTATCATAGGAAACCTCAGTAAATGTGTTTCCACACCAGTAGACCTGATCAGATACTGTCGCAACTTCTCGTGCTATATCAACCCCGGATGCCGCGGTCCCTAACAAAACGACCCGTTTGTTAGCGAACGCTGCTGGGCACCGATAATTATGGCTATGCATGAGCTTACCGGAAAATGTGTCAACGCCGGCAATAAATGGAACCCGCGGTTTCGAGTAATGGCCATTGCACACAGCCACACCGTCAAAAATTTGTTCATCGATTTCGCCCGATTGAGCATCCTTGCTTGTGACCATCCAATCAGCAGCTACTTTTTCTACTCGAGAGACCACTCGCTGAAAACGAATCGTATCCAGTATGTCGAACTTCGCCGCGAAATTTTCTAAATAATTGAGAACCTTTGTATGGCGGGGATATCGCGGCCAGTCATCGCCTCCTCCTCCCGCTGAGTCGAAGGTATAATCCTGAAACGCCATCAAATCACGCGGCAAATTTGTTCGCAGCGAATCATACATTGACGAAAACACCGCTTTACTGGGGTTCAGGCCCATGGGGTCGTCTTCGGGTAGCGGATCAAAAACCCAAACACCACCTACACGTTTAGATTGTTCGAAAACGGTGACATCATGACCACCGCGACTAAGCTCCCTTGCCGTCACTAAACCCGCAGCGCCCGCCCCGATTACAGCTATTCTCACTAAACTGCCTCCAATACGATTTTTATAATAACAGGATAACTGTAACAGGCTTGCCTTGACGGCTCCATAGCACACATAGAAACCTAACGTCATCAAGAACAGGCTGAGCGAGAGCATCACAGTTTCATAGAAAAACCGTTTTAATCACCACCGAAGTACTACTTCGCTGTTACACTGGCATTAATAGTTAGCACTTCGTAAATTGTACGGTGAGAATATTGATGAAGAAGCTGAAAAACGAAAAAGAATTGATCAAGAAAGCTATTGCCCTGGGCATGGCATACGGAGAAAAACGAGGCGCCGTTCAGTTTGAAAAAACCGACTCTGCCAATGACAAAATCGAATACATTTATAGGCTGCTTGTTCATGACAAATTAATGCCGCCGCTTCCTGAAGAGCAGGTTTCGCAACAGTCTATTCGTCATAAACTGGCCATATGGGCATCCAAATACAAAACATAATACACGCACAACACTTCATTAACACGCAGGGATAGGCTATGAATCAATCGAACTATGCAGGCTTTTGGGTCCGTGTTGCCGCAACGATTATTGATTCTGTGTTAATACTTATAGTCGTCACTCCCCTCTTTTTGCTACTTGGCGGGCAGAGACTCGGCGCAAACGGCTCACTCATTCCGTCAGGCTTGGACCTCACTATAAATTATCTTCTTCCCGCCTTAGTAATTATTGTCTTTTGGGTTTACAAATCATCGACTCCAGGGAAAATGGTCTTCAAGCTAAAGATTATCGATGCAAAGACCGGAGGAAAACCAACTGGCAGGCAGTTGATCGGCCGGTATTTCGCCTACTATATTTCGATACTTCCTTTTATGCTCGGGCTGGTCTGGGTCGCAATAGATAACAGAAAACAGGGATGGCATGACAAACTGGCGGGAACGTTAGTTGTTAAAGAGGGAAACCGCGACTAAACATTCAAAGCACCGCCAGAATAGGCAAACATGTCCAATATTCTGGTCGCACTATCGAATTTTTACGCCGAGTGTGTTGTTAATACTTTTCTATCGTATTTTCAAAAACAAATGCGTTGTTATTCATAACAAGACGGTGCCGTTCACCATCCA
>CAYNZI010000267.1:0-4686 GCA_964401565.1 uncultured Spongiibacteraceae bacterium | reverse complement strand
AATCAGCAGGGAACGGCCAATATTAATATTGGGTCAGGCAGCTCTTCAGGAAAATTGGTTGCAGAAGTCGAGGATATTAGCTGTAGCTTCGATGGCAATATGCTTTTTGAACATCTGACATTCAATATAATACGTGGCGACAAGATTGGCTTTTTGGGTCCCAATGGTATCGGTAAGACGACATTATTGAAAATGATACTCGGCGAGCTGGAGCCCACGTCGGGAACGGTGAAATTAGGAAGTCGTCTGGATGTTGCATATTTCGATCAGATGCGAGATAAGTTAGACAATGAAAAAACGATTGTCGATATCGTCGGCCAAGGCCGGGAGAGCATTGAGATCAATGGAAAATCGAAGCACATATTAAGTTATTTATCGGACTTTTTATTCTCACCTGAACGCGCGCGAACACCGCTAAAAGCGCTATCTGGAGGCGAGCGTAACCGGGTTCAGTTGGCGTGTTTATTCAGTTTGCCAGCGAATATTCTGGTTATGGATGAACCCACTAACGACCTGGATGTGGAGACACTAGAGTTGTTGGAAACCGTGTTGGTCGATTTTTCCGGCACGGTGTTATTGGTTAGTCACGACAGGGATTTTATGGACAATGTCGTTACCAGTACCCTGGCTTTTGAGGGTGGAGGTATTGTTCGGGAATACGTTGGAGGCTACCAGGATTGGGTTCGTCAGGGCGGTGTGTTTAATAAATCTCCTGCGGGAATGTCCAAACAAGATAAGTCGACGGATGATCAAAACCAATCGGCGTCCCAGAGTTCCGTTGCAGAAAAAAAGCCGCAGAAGAAACTAGCGTACAAGGACCAAAGGGAATTGGACGCCTTGCCAGTGGTGATTGAAACGCTCGAATCTCAACAGGCAACATTGCAGGAAGAGGTCAGTGCGCCAGATTTTTATCAACAAGCGCAAGATGTAGTCGCTGGTCGCCTTGACGATCTTGCCAAAGTAACCAGCGAATTAGAACATGCTTATGAGCGTTGGGTAGAGTTGTCTGAGTAGTGCTTATGCGCCTACTCTGATTGCAAGAACATCGCATTTGGCGCCGTGCAATATACCATTGGCGGTAGAACCGAGTAACAGGGCAATACCGTGGCGTCCGTGACTACCAACGACAATCAATTCGGCGCCGAGCTCTTTCGCTAGCGAGTGAATTTCGTTTTCGGCTCGGCCTACGATAATATGCTGGCCTTCACTGCCAATGTTATATTCACTGGCGAAGGCGGCCATTTGTGATTCGGCCTGTTTTTGGATTTCGTCTTGTATCCCTGAAAAATCCATTGGAATATCGCCGCCATAAGCAAAACTGAGGGGCTCTATAACGTGAACCATATGCAGTGAAGTATTATTGTTTTTGGCCAGTGTGGCGGCTTTATCGGCAACTTGTTTGGCTTCGTCTGAGAGGTCTGTCGCAAGTAATATGGTGTTGTAGTTGCTCATAATCAGTTCCTTTAGTCTTTATGACGGCAGTGCCGGTGATCAACGTCGATAACTTTACCAACGCTACCGGCTAATTAACTTACAATTTGAAGATTATGTCCACTGATTCAAGTCAATTAATCATTGATCGGCGTGCGTCAGTGCAATAGGTTTAACGAAAAGAGGGATATAAATTGAGCTACCTAATGATAGCGGCGGTGGTGCTGATGGTGATAGCACCCCTTTTCTGGTTTATGCCGAGTCCAGAAATTAAGCGTCAAATGGTGATGCGGGATCGCGCCATGCAATTAGGGTTGCAGGTGAAAATTTGCGATTTGCCACAGACTCGTCGTGCCCGGGTTCGTAAAGAGTATATTGAAAAAGGCGTTGTCTACCGCCTGCATTGGAAGAAACCATTACAACCACGCGACCAATTCTGCGAAATACGGCTAAAGGCAGGAGACAGTGACAATCCTGTGTCGCCCGCGGTGAGTGAGTTACTAACAGCATCGTTATCGGCAATGCCTGAAGCCGTGCTGGCTCTGGAATATGCCACGCTAGGTGTTGCTGTATATTGGCATGAGCGAGGTGGTATCAACAAAGTTGACGAAATTGGTCGGCGTCTGGTACAGCTGCAAGAAGAGATACTGTCCGTTCGCGGAAAATTGAGCGAGGCATTAGAAGATAGCCATACACCAAGCTAGTTATTGTGACGTTAAACAGGAGAAAATTAATGACAGAGTTACTGCCGGGGCTTTATTGCCATTACAAAGGAAATGACTATCAAGTATTGGGTGTGGCAGGACATACGGAAACCGGAGAAGACCTTGTTGTATATAGGGCTTTGTACGGTGAACGTGGTTTGTGGGTGCGACCGTTGAGTATGTTTATTGAGCAAGTCAACGTTGACGGTGTGCATGTTGCCCGATTTGCGTTTGTTGGCGACTAAATATTTGTACGTATCCTTTGGTAACAGATTTCACGTAAAGGAAGTTTGAAATATTGAACGTTATCCTAGGCTTAGGTAGAGAACCGTGGTGTTTATTCTTGGTAACGTAACAGGTTGTCACCGAGTATAAATAAAATAAAATCGGCTTTCTCCCTTGACCCCGAACTAATCAGGTCTTATATATGTCGCCTCATTCCCCATCGGGAATGTTTATAGGCACTTAACAGAAGGGCAGCATGGGAAAATCATTAGTCATCGTCGAGTCTCCGGCAAAAGCCAAGACAATTAATAAATACCTGGGCAACGACTACATCGTTAAATCCAGTGTCGGCCATATTCGGGATTTACCGACGGCTGGGGGTAAGGTAGTTGACCCTAAGGCGCGGGCAAAAGCGGCGGCCATCACCCGCAAAATGTCTCCGGAAAAGAAAGTTGCCTACAAAAAGAAGAAAAGCCGTGATCAGCTGATCAAGCGAATGGGGATTGATCCCGAGAATCATTGGGCGGCCACATACGAAATCTTGCCCGCCAAAGAAAAAGTAGTCAGTGAATTGCAGAAATTGGCGAAAGACGCCGACATCATATATCTCGCGACTGATATGGACCGCGAAGGAGAGGCGATCGCCTGGCATTTGCGGGAAGCTATCGGAGGTGATGAGAGTCGCTATCGTCGAGTGGTATTTAACGAAATCACTAAGAAAGCCATAACAGCAGCGTTTGACGCACCTGGTCAGCTGGACATAGACAGGGTCAATGCGCAGCAGGCGCGGCGTTTTCTCGATCGTGTCGTCGGTTACATGGTGTCGCCGTTACTGTGGGCAAAGGTGGCAAGAGGCCTGTCTGCGGGTCGTGTTCAATCTGTTGCTACGCGCTTGGTTGTTGATCGCGAGCGTGAAATTCGCGCATTTATCCCCGAAGAGTATTGGCAGATATTTGCCAATACGAAAGCGCAGGCAGGAAATCTGAGGCTCGAAGTTAAGCGACATCAAGACCAGAATTTCCGCCCCAACACTAAAGAGCAGGCTGATGCTGCGCTGGCTTTACTTGAAAAACATGACTATGTCATTAGTAAGCGGGAAGACAAACCGACGCGCTCGAAGCCGTCAGCGCCTTATATAACCTCAACGTTGCAGCAGGCAGCTAGTACCCGTTTAGGGTTTGGTGTTAAGAAGACGATGATGATGGCTCAAAGGCTCTATGAGGGGGGCTATATTACTTATATGCGTACCGACTCAACCAATTTGAGCCAGGACGCGGTCGCCAATTGTCGGGAATACATCTCCGGGACATATGGTAAAGAATATTTGCCGGCAGATCCTATTCGGTATTCCAGCAAGGAGGGCGCGCAAGAGGCTCACGAGGCGATTCGGCCTTCTGATGTAGCCACGAAGCCTACGCAGCTGGTTAAGATGGAGCGGGATGCAGAGCGCCTCTATGAACTGATTTGGCGTCAATTTGTAGCGTGCCAAATGGTATCAGCAGAATTTACCAGTAGTAGTATTGTAGTAACCGCTGGAGAATTTGAGTTGCGCACTCGTGGACGGGTGATGCGTTTTGACGGTTTTATGAAAGTTCAGCCACCTCAGGTGAAAAAAGATGAAGACGTTTTGTTGCCGGACGTCAAGGTCAATGATGTATTGCAGCTTGAAAAATTGGACCCAAGTCAACATTTCACCAAGCCTAGTCCACGTTTTAGTGAAGCTAGTTTGGTTAAAGAGCTTGAAAAAAAGGGAATAGGTAGGCCATCAACCTATGCCTCGATTATTTCTACGATTCAGGACCGAGGTTACGTAAGAGTAGAAAACAAACGCTTCTACGCTGAGAAGATGGGTGATGTTGTCACCGAAAGATTAGTTGAGAGTTTTTCTGATTTACTGGACTACAATTTCACGGCCAATATGGAAGAGCAGCTCGATGAGGTGGCGGAAGGGCATCTCAACTGGACACAGCTACTGGATAATTTTTACAGTGAGTTCCAGAAGAAATTGGAAAAAGCTGAATCTGCCGAAGGCGGCATGCGGTCTAATGAGCCGACCGAAACCGATATTGAATGTCCCAAGTGTGGCCGCCACATGCAAGTTCGCACAGCGAGTACTGGCGTGTTTTTGGGCTGTTCAGGTTATGCGTTGCCACCCAAGGAGCGCTGTAAGAGTACGATAAATCTCGTGTCCGGTGATGAGGTTGTCAGCGCCGATGAGGATGAGGATGACGAGGGAGAGTCTCGAATACTGATCAATAAACATCGGTGTAAATTATGTAATACAGCGATGGATAGTTATCTGATTGATGAGCATAGAAAGTTACAC
>CAYNZI010000266.1:0-4692 GCA_964401565.1 uncultured Spongiibacteraceae bacterium | reverse complement strand
AGTAATGGGTGAATCTGCAGCCGAAATGTGCCGAAATTCATCCGCAACAATCTCTCCCGCATCGAGCTTAATAATGTGTTGGCAGCGATCGGCCAGTCGTTGTTCGTGTGTGACAAGAACTAACGTTGCGCCCTCTTCCCTATTCAGCTCAAATAACAAATCGATGATATGAGAACCTGTTGTACTGTCGAGGTTGCCCGTTGGCTCATCGGCAAATAGTATTTTCGGCTGCGATGCAAAAGCGCGGGCCAGTGCAACTCGCTGCTGCTCTCCCCCTGATAGTTGCCGGGGGTAGTGATTAAAACGATGATCAAGACCGACCCTTTGCAGATATTTTTCAGCAAGCGCTCGAGCGCCGGCAACACCGTTCAATTCAGCGGGTAGCATGACATTTTCAAGTGCGGTAAGGCTAGGTAGAAGCTGAAATGACTGAAACACAAAACCAACCAACCTGGCTCGCACTCCAGCTCTTTCATCTTCCGTTAAACGGGTAATGTCTTCTCCATCCAGGAAAATCGCGCCGTGACTGGGTACGTCCAGCCCTGCCAGGAGCCCAAGCAGGGTCGATTTCCCCGATCCTGAGGACCCGACAATTGCAACTGTTTCACCGTGCTTGATTTCCAGATCGATCCCTTTCAATATACAAAGCTGACCTTCTGATGTGTCGACATTTTTTTCTAAATTTTTAGCAATTATCATTATAGGTATCTATGTTTGTTAGTAATCAGTTAATCAATTTGAAACGCACTATTTTCGTCGCCATACTGTTTTCTATTTTCGGCTTTACCCAAACTGCCTGGAGTGATGAGGACACAAATATCACGCCGATTATTGTTCTTGGCGACAGTATCAGTGCCGCTTACGGTATTTCTCGGGAACAGGGCTGGGTTGTCTTGCTCAGCCAACATCTCGATAAACATTACCATCAAAAAAACTACCACGTGATCAACGCCAGCATCAGTGGCGAAACAACCGATGGCGCCCTGTCGAGATTACCGAAGTTATTAGCTCAATATCAACCATCTATTGTTATTATTGAGCTGGGAGGAAACGACGGATTACGAGGTTTTCCCATTACAAACTTCCGTAACAACCTTGATCAGCTGGTTAGTCTGACCAAAGACAATAATGCCAAGGTCCTGTTGACAGGTATGCAAATCCCTCCTAACTATGGTTCTCGATACACTCAAATGTTCTACGAAAGCTACGGCATAATAGCTCAAAAACACGAAATTCCGCTGGTCTCATTTTTGCTGGATGAAATTGCCATTTATCCTGAACTGATGCAAAGAGATGGTATTCATCCTAAAGCGTCAGCACAGTCACAGATATTACAAAACGTACTACCTCAACTAAAGGAAATACTCTGAATATGAAATTAAGCATCGTTAATATAGTAACCGGAACGATTAACACGCACAAAAAAACCGCGACGAGCGCGGCTTCTAACAATGCCTGCATTGTATACACAGAAAAAGTATTGAAAATCTAGGAGAAGCAACCCTATGGGCAACTCCAGAGCTCTAGGACAGCTCTCTAAAAACGTACGCCTTAAAGACTCGCTCTTATAAAGGGACGACGTTCTCAGCTTGTGGGCCTTTTTGACCCTGAGTTACAGTGAACTCTACTTTCTGGCCTTCAGCTAATGTCTTGAAACCTGAAGAGCTAATAGCGCTAAAATGTACGAATACATCCGGGCCAGACTCTTGCTCTATAAATCCAAAACCTTTGCTTTCATTGAACCACTTAACAGTGCCAGTAGTTTGATCAGACATATCTCAATCCTATTTACTTATTTAAACAATACGCTTTGCATCGAATTAATGCGAAGCAAACCAGCAGGGAAATATGGGTATTGATTATGAAGAACAGGACGAAACACTTCTAATGGAGCATCGCAATGATTGAACATAAAACAAGCCGTATTTACAAGCTAATTAGAGTGTAACGCCTTTATCTTGATCGTCAATCACTTTATGAAGTTTTTTCAGGCCAATCAAAGTCAACAATATCAATGACTTATATTAATGTCGAGTACTTTTGAATACTTCGAACTAAAAAACACTCAAAGCTAAAACTGGTTTTCCCTAGATAATTACTTGAAATAAGCCTGCGATCGGTCTGAATGGTCGGTGGTATCTCGTACAGCCGTCAACTCGGGGATCTGCTCCATCAGGCTCTTTTCGACACCGTCCTTCAGTGTGGCTTCTACCATTCCGCACCCCTGGCAACCTCCTCCAAACTGCAAGATAGCAATTTTATCTTCGGTGACTTCAAGCAACGAAACCTCTCCACCATGCGACGCAAGTGATGGGTTGACCTCGTTATACAGCACGTAGTTAATACGGTCTTCCAATGGGCTATCGGCATTAACCTGAGGTAATTTTGCGTTGGGCGCTTTTATCGTCAGCTGCCCGCCCATACGATCTTTAGCATAATCGACAAAGGCATCTTTCAAAAATGGGATGCTTCGCAACTCAAATCTTGCAGATAGCTTGTCATAACTAACCACCAGATCACTTTCTTCGAGATCAGCTTCACGACAGTAGGCAATACAGGTCTCGGCTTTAGGTGTACCGGGGCCATTAACAAACATCCGGATACCCAGCACATCACCTTCTTGCCCTGCCAATAATTCAGCCAGATAGTCTTGAGCTGACTCTGTAATAGTGAGCATAAGTTCTGGCTTTTCGGTCTCGGCTACTTCTGACATTGAACACTAACCTCATTGCAATTAAATTTTTTGCCTCAGTATAAAACCACGTTTACGCAGTGCGAAGACAAATTTCGACATCACCATTTTGCATCTGAAGAATGCCGGACGTCTGTAGATCAACATTCCCGATACATCTATATCAATAAATATCGATATAGATTAAGATGCGCATCAACACATCTTGGAGTTATGTCTCTCTCTGTCTGCTCATTATACTGTGATTGGTCTAACATAGAGAAGACAACAAGTCAGATATTCTCAATTTAAACCGTATTAAACCCTTATTTTCAAAGGGTTTTTAACAAACAAGACGCCACCTCATTATGACTAACCGAACCGATCGCATCACTACATTGAAAGAGCTACTCAAAAAGCGCATTCTTATCATCGACGGTGCAATGGGCAGCATGATCCAGTCATATGAGCTGGAAGAAGAGGACTATCGGGGCAACAGACTGGAAGATCACCACCTCGATATCAAAGGCAACAACGACGTTTTGTCGATCACGCAGCCGCATATTATTGAGGAAATTCACAATGCCTATCTCGATGCAGGTGCCGACATTATTGAAACCAACAGTTTCAATGCGACCGGGATTGCGCAAGGTGATTATCAGTTAGAAGCCCTTTCATATGAAATTAATGTGGCATCGGCAAAAATTGCTCGCTCGGCTGCCGACCAGGCAACCGCCGCGAACCCTGAAAAACCCCGATTCGTGGCCGGTGTTTTAGGCCCAACTCCTCGAACCGCCTCAATATCTCCCGATGTCAATGATCCGGCAGCCCGTAACACCTCCTTCGATCAGCTATCTGATGATTACTATCAATCAACCAAGGGGCTGATTGAAGGTGATGTCGATATTATTTTGATCGAAACCGTTTTCGACACCCTCAATGCCAAAGCGGCAATCTTCGCCGTTAAGCGCTGCTTTCGAGATTTGGGCGTAGAGCTGCCAATCATGATCACTGTAACCTTTCCCGATATCAGTGGCCGAGTTTTATCTGGACAAAGTCCGGAGGGATTTTGGAACTCGATCGCACACGCAAAACCTCTCATTGTAGGTACAAACTGCGGTCGTCGATTCAAAGAAATCCGACCATTTGTGGAAGAACTTGCCAATGTTGCCGACTGTTATTTCAGTGGCCATTTTAACGCCGGGCTTCCGAATGCCTTCGGCGAATATGATGAAACACCCGAGGATATGTTTGATGACCTCAAGGGGTTTGCCGATAGAGGATTCCTTAATCTCGTTGGTGGGTGCTGCGGCACTACACCAGAGCATATTACTGCAATCGCAAAAATCGGCAATCTTTCCAGCCCTCGAAAAATTCCTGTAAAGGAGATTGCCTGCAGACTTAGTGGATTGGAACCGTTCACCATTTCTAAAGATTCTCTTTTTGTTAACGTTGGCGAACGCTGCAATGTCACCGGCTCAGCAAAATTTAAACGATTGATTATTGAGGAAGATTTCGACACCGCACTTGACGTTGCCCGCGAACAAGTTGAAAACGGCGCTCAAATCATTGATATCAACATGGATGAAGGCATGCTTGATGCCCAGAGCGCCATGGTGAAATTCCTGAAGCTAATTGCGTCAGAACCCGATATCTCACGAGTACCCATCATGGTCGACTCGTCAAAATGGGAAATCATTGAAGCTGGCTTGAAATGTATTCAAGGGAAGCCCGTCGTGAATTCCATTAGCCTGAAAGAAGGCGAAGAAGAATTCTTGGAAAAAGCGCAGCTGTGCCTCGATTATGGCGCAGCCGTTGTGGTGATGGCATTTGATGAAAAAGGTCAGGCTGACACACTGGAACGTAAAACGTCGATTTGCCAACGCTCTTATGATTTATTGGTCGACCAGTTAGGCTTCCCGCCGGAAGATATTATTTTTGATCCTAATATATTTGCCGTCGCAACCGGTATCGACGAACACAATAACTATGCCGTTGATTTTATCGAAGCGACTCGCTTT
>CAYNZI010000265.1:0-4703 GCA_964401565.1 uncultured Spongiibacteraceae bacterium | reverse complement strand
TTTTGCCGACCTGGCTGACCTAACCATAGAAGCGATAACTGACTTAGCGGATAAGCCAGAACAGGCCATCCAGGCCTTCGCTGAAACTTGTTTCCAGTTTGCTTTCGATGCCCCCAATCGCTATCAGTTGCTCTGGCAGCGCCAGCTGATCGACCAAGACGACCCCGCTCTAGATAGGGAAATGGAGCGCGTCTATTCAGCCCTGCTTTCGTTGCTACGACAAGATCGAGTAAACCACCGCGTAGACATCGAAACAGACGCTATTGCGATATGGTCAATGATTCACGGCTACATAAGCATGCGATTGGATGGAAATCTTGTAGCTGCTGAAGATACTGTAACGAATCTTCCACGACATAAAGCAATCCTGTTGTCACTCATCGATGGCATTTACTACCGTGACAGTTGAACGACATGAGACACGAAACTCTCGAATGCCAGTCGAGCGTAGAAATTTAGCGCAGCTTTTGCAAATGCAAAAGGTGTGACGAGTTGCTTGCGTATTTCACAGTGACCGTGGTTCGCAATACACGAGTAAACGCTATCTAAAATTACTGGAGAGTTACCCAGCAAGATCAAGCATGGGTGATGTCGGTGCCTGTTGGGATAATTCGGTGGTTGAACGATTTTGGGGCAGTCTCAAACACGACTGGATATTTAAAATTGCTCAACCAACACGTGAGCATATGAAAAAATATATTGCGGCTTACATGAGGTATTACAACCCTGAAAGGCTGCATACTAAGAACGGTGATCAATCACCCTTTAACTTATGAAAGTTCTCTAAAGAAAGTGTCCGGCTGGACTTGACCAGAACAGCATTTAGAGTAAGGCAATAGCGCGCAGAGTGATAAAATACCTACTCGTCGCAATCACGCACTGTAACCGCTCTCGTCCTTATATTCCTGTAATACTGAGCCCGAATAAGATACCGACCAAGATTGAACAAATTGGAAACCACAGTATGAGTTATCACAATATATCTTTGACGTTAATCAGAGCACCCATCAGGAGCCTGTGTAGATGAACGAAGATGGATTACACCCTGAGCCGATGACACCGAAACAGCACCGCAAAGCGCGGGTCGCCGGTATCGTCGGCAATGTCGTGGAATGGTACGATTTTGCGCTCTATGGCTATATGGCGGCGATTATTGGGCGCTTGTTCTTTCCTGCCGATGACCCAACTACTTCATTGCTTGCCAGCTATGGGGTATTTGCAGCGGGGTTCGTCATGCGCCCTCTGGGTGCCACGGTGTTCGGCGTGCTCGGCGATACTATTGGGTGAGGACGAACCATGCTGATTTCTGTCGCCATGATGGTGCTACCAACAATTGCGCTTGGCCTCTTGCCAGACTACGACAGCATCGGCTTGGCGGCGCCCATATTGTTGGTCGCCATTCGGCTCGTACAGGGTCTTTCAGTGGGAGGCGAATTTTCAAGCTCAGTGACTTATATGGTGGAATCAGCACCCGAGCAATCGCGCGGGCGTGCTGGTTCCTGGGCCAATGTCGGCAGTATGTCGGGCATGCTACTGGGTTCCGGAGCAGCGGCCATCGTCACTGCCGTCTTCCCTAGTGACATTCTCTATAGCTGGGGCTGGCGCTTGCCTTTCTTATTTGGTGGAGTGATCGGTCTTATTGCAATCATCCTTCGCCGCCACTTGCCCAAGTCCCCGCATTTTCAGGCCCACGAGGCAAGTACACCATCAATATCACCACTCCGCCAAGTTTGGACCCAGAATCGCAGAGAGGCGGCGCAGGCTTTTTTGTTGGCTGCCTGTTATGGCATGGTATTTTACATAGTCATGGTCTACCTGCCCGGCTGGTTGTCGCGCGAAGCAGGAGTGGACGAAGCCAAAGCGCTTCGAGTAAACAGCGCCCTAACGCTCACGATCATCCCGCTAATGGTGCTGTTTTCCTGGATCGGCGACTGCTGGATCCGACGCACCCACCTCATTGCGCTAACGTTCGCCTTAATGGCACTCGTGGCGTGGCCACTTAGCCGATACATGATTACCGGAGGAATTTTACCAATGCTCATCGGGCAGGGCGTCTTCATTGTGTTGCTTGCGGTACCACTTGGCTCAGCACCAGCGATTTTCGTTGAACTATTTCCCAGCTCCGACCGGCTGACGGCCTATTCAATTTCGTTCAATCTTGGAATGGGTGTCATTGGTGGGGCTACGCCGATGCTGGCGACCTGGCTTATCGTAGTGACGGGCCACACACTTGCGCCCGCATGGCTCATGACTGTGGCTGCAGCCTCCGCTGCTCTGACGTTGCTCTGGATACAAGACCGCAGCCGCGAGCCACTCCGCTGATTATTCCAATATTGACCATCAATGCGGAAGAGGAGTAGCTTTTCGATACGTCGCAAAGTGGTAAACTGTTGTTTGAGTTCATTACGGATTGAGTCGAGGCGCACTACATATCCTACGCAGACAAGCATTATGATATGCATCAGTGATAGAATTTTAAAGCGATCGGTATTGAAACCTTTTCACACATTTACTGTTGAGTCATTCACTCAGGAAAATAGCAAAAAATGCTACAAGACCACTATGGAAATACCCTCACAACCCAATCAACTGCCGCCCGTGATGGCTACATAGCCGCTGTCGATAGTATCCTCACCGCCTCAGACGACCCGCAACCGGGGCTTGATCGCGCACTTGAAGCCGATCCCGAATTTGCACTAGCACATGCTACCCAAGGACGGCATCTGATGCTCCTCGGAGAGATGAAAGGAGCGCGTGAAAGCATTGACCGTGCAGTTGAACTGGCATCAGGCACGTCAACCCGAGAGCAGAGTCATATTGAAATATTTAATTTGCTCTCCAACGGTCGCGGTCCGGAAGCACTGGAGCTGACACGTAAACACATAGCGGATTACCCACGGGATGCTTTTGCACTAGCTCCATCCACCAGCGTCTTCGGCGTGATCGGTTTTGGTGGCGATGAGAATCGCGAACGCAAACAGCTTGAATTGCTCCAGCCCCTTGTTGATGTGTATGGCGATGATTGGTGGTTCCTTTCTGTTTACGCCTTCGCACTCATTGAAACGGGACAATGGCAAAAGGGCCGAGAATTGGTCGAACAGGCTCTGATTCAAAAACCACGTAGTGCTAATACCGCTCATATATACGCCCACGCACTTTACGAAGCCGGTGAAGACCGGGCATTGGCAGACTACCTAGAGGCGTGGCTGCCTGACTATCCGGAATCTAACCTTCTGAGCTGTCACGCATGGTGGCATCTATGTCTGGCGCGACTGATGATTGGCGAGTATGAGGCCGTGTGGCCAATTTACGATGCCCACTGCGCACCCGGTGCAACCGACGGCCCGTCAATCAATGTATTTACCGATGGCGCCTCGCTCCTGTGGCGGTCGGAACTTGCGGGTGTCGAAAGAAGCCAGAAACGCTGGCAGGCACTTCAGGAATATCAGCAAACGACCCTGCCAAAACCGATGGTGTTCGTTGATGCACATGGCGGCTTACCCGCACTTGCCCTGGGAAATCAAGAAGGGTTCAGTCAGTGGCTCGGTGCATTACAGAAAGCTGATGAAGCGGGCAAACTTCCCGCCGGTAAAATACCGGGAGAAGTCAGTCTGGCGTTTGCAGCATTTGAAACTTCGGATTGGGCCAAGGCTATTAGCATACTTGAGCCCATAAGAGACCAGATCGTTCGCATCGGTGGCAGCAGAGCGCAACGTGACCTGGTACTCAATACGCTGTTGTCGGCCTACGTTAACGACGGCCGACCCGAAGCGGCGCGAGAAATAATCTCGGCACAATCTGATCGACCGAGAGCCATACCTATTGCCGGCCTAATCTAACGATTTGAACTATTTGACCCAGTGCATCAGTCGCCACTACAATCAGCCCCTTTTTACATCATTGATGTTACTGGAGACAACCGATGGCATACACCAACCCACAGCACCTTATTTCGACACAGGGTCTAGCTGATGCTTTGTCACAAAATGCAAAGAATTTGAAAGTTTTTGACGTCACTGTGACACTGGTGCCCAATCCACCGGGTTATAAAGCCATATCGGGTATTGCTGCTTACGGCACGGGGCATATTGCCGGCACTGCATTTATGGATATTGGCCGAGATCTTTCTGACACGTCTAGCGGACTGGGCTTTACCTTACCAAGTGCAGAACATCTGCAAGCGGCGTACCGGGCAGCGGGCATTAATGATGATAGCCAGGTCGTGTTTTATAGCTCAGGACATATGATGTGGGCGACCCGGGCATGGTGGATGCTTTATTCTTGCGATCATAAAAATGTCGCGGTATTGGATGGCGGCCTCGATAAGTGGAAAGCAGAAGAACGGACGCTTTCTACCGAAGCTGATCGCTATGGCCCCGGCCAAATGAATGTCAACCTCGATGCAAATCGGTGGACGAACAAGGCGCAAACAGTAGCGGCTATTGAAGACGGTGATGTCTGTACAATCAATGCACTGTCTCCTGGAGTCTACTCAGGTGATGCTGATATGCACTACGGTAGAAGAGGTCATATCGAGAACAGCAAAAATATATACTACGGTACAATGATGGAAGCCGGCTGCTTCAAACCAGCGGCTGAAATTAAACAAATTTTTGACGAAAAGGGCGTGCTGGAAAAACTGAAAGTCATTGCCTATTGCGGCGGTGGAATATCAGCGACGATTGACGCAATGGCCCTGACCT
>CAYNZI010000264.1:0-4724 GCA_964401565.1 uncultured Spongiibacteraceae bacterium | reverse complement strand
GCAATATACGGCCACAGTGGCGCAGGCAAAACAACGTTTTTACGCTGGCTGGCTGGTCTCGAAAAAAACACCGCCGGGCACTTGGTCTTTAATAACCAGGTGTGGCAAGACGAAAAGACATTCTTACCGACGCAACAACGACAGATCGCTTACGTGTTCCAAGACGCGCGATTGTTTCCACACTTAACGGTGCGTGGCAATCTTCAATACGCCTACCAACGACGCTTCAACAACAATGGGCCATCGCTAGAACACGTTTGCGATTGGTTCGATATGTCCCATTTACTGGAACACAACGTGACCACTCTGTCTGGGGGCGAACAACAGCGTGTTGCCATGGCCAGGGCGCTCCTAAGCAGTCCGCGGTTAATACTGATGGACGAACCGCTGGGATCTCTCGACCAACAAAGTAAAGAACATATCCTGCAACACCTGGAAAAACTTCATCTGCAATTGCCCGCTCCTATTTTTTACGTCAGTCACAACCTGGAAGAGGTCAACCGACTCGCTGACCAGCTCCTTGTTTTACAACAAGGCAAGGTCGTTGCCCAAGGGTCCATGCTGGAAATCAGCTCGCGAATGGATTTACGCCTTAGTCACGAGAATAACGCGGCCAGTATTATTGTCGCCAATGTTGATCGGCACGACGAACACTATCAACTCACTGAACTGTTAGTCGATCAAAATCTGCGGATTTTTTTAACTGCTATTGATCATGACGTCAACACCTCCGTGCGAGTTCGAATTCCCGCCAGGGATGTCAGTATCACATTGGAACACCCCCAACACAGTAGTATTTTGAATATTCTACCCTGCACCATCGACGAAATAGAAAGCGCTCAATCGATCAATGCCGATGCCCGAGTGTTAGTCCGCCTAAACTTCGCCAACCAATATTTGCTGGCACGTCTCACTCGAAAATCAGTAGACAGATTGAAACTACATCCGGGACAAGCAGTTTATGCGCAAATAAAAACAGTCGCCCTACTCAATGAGCATCGCCATTAATGAATAAACATCACCCCTACGAACAGTTAACACCAGAATTGGTTATCGATGCTGTTGAAAGCACGGGAAGACTGTGTGACTTAAGAATTTTCCCCCTTAACAGCTATGAGAATCGGGTCTATCAGGTTGGCATTGATGAAAGTGAACCCGTTATCGTCAAGTTCTATCGCCCTGAAAGATGGAGCGACGAGCAGATTTTTGAAGAGCATCAATTCAGCCTCGATTTACACGATGTAGAAATACCCGTTGTGCCTCCAATGGTTATCGATGGTAAAACGTTGCTGGAGTTTCAAGGCTTTCGTTTTTCTTTGTACGAACGCAAAGGCGGACATGCCCCAGAGTTGGATAATTTGGATAATCTATTAATCCTCGGTCGGCTGTGCGGACGAATTCATGCTATTGGCGCGCAAACCCCTTATATCCATCGCCCAACTCTCGACATTACAAGTTTTGCCGAAGACAGCTATCAATTGATCAGAGAGCATTTTATGCCGGATGATTTGAAGCCAGCCTATAACAGTTTATGCGAGGACCTAATTCGAGGCGTAAAAGATACTTTCAGCCGTGTGCCAGAGTCCCTTATTCGCGTTCACGGCGACTGCCACTCGGGGAATATTTTGTGGCGCGGCGATTTCCCTCATTTTGTCGATCTCGATGATAGCCGTATGGCACCTGCCATTCAGGATCTTTGGATGTTTCTATCTGGAGATCGACAGCGACAGACTGCTCAAATTAATGAACTAGTTGAAGGCTACAATGAGTTTTTTGATTTTGATCCGAGACAATTACATTTAGTCGAAGCTTTGCGCACATTGCGTATCATGCACCACAGTGCCTGGCTGGCACGACGCTGGCAAGATCCTGCATTTCCCCGCAACTTCCCCTGGTTTAATAGTCCGCGGTACTGGTCCGACCATATATTGGAGCTCCGGGAACAACTAGCTATGTTAAACGAACCGCCACTGCAGCTGTTCTAACGATGTTATGAAAAGTATCGCTACCTTATATCAACTCAATCCTTGTCGGTCGGGAAAAATAGCGTTCGCAACCATCGGCTGAAACCGTTTTTTTGCAGCACGGTTTTGTCAACCGCGTCGAAAAACTGCTCAAGACCTTCCGGGTCCGAGAAAAAATCGGCGCGGGTAACAAAATTTTGATCAACATCCAATTGCTTGACCACCTGTGCCGGATTGCCGGCAACCACCACATTGGCAGGTACATTTTTAACCACTACCGCATTCGCCGCTACAATACTGTTCTCGCCAATAGTGACGCCTTTCAACACTGCACAGCCGTCGCCCAACCAAACATTGTCGTGAATTATAACTGGCGTAACCGCTTCAGCCCGTTGACTGCGATCGTAAATTCCATGCCAGTCGGCATCCGTTATATAAACACCGTTGGCTATCATCACGCTGTTACCAATAACAATGCTGTCAGCCGCTGAAATTCTTACTCCGGGACTGATCAACGCGTAATCTCCGATGGTCAGCTCACCCAGTTCTTGCTCTCTGCCCCAAACAGCAATTTTTATTCGCTGATCTGGCTCACCAATGATGGTCGCGCATTTTCCGATGCGAATATTAGGCCCCGAGATTGACACATACCAAGGCTTCATTATGGTGTGGTGGTCGCCCAGATAGTCACAGGCCGGCTTGAGGAAATGGTTCCCATACCAGCGGCGAAAATCCAAATACGCTTTTTTGACCCAATAGGGACGACGATCTTGTCTCATAAAAAACCCTGAATAAAATATCATGCAAGTCTGACAGTCGCACAGAAAAATCGCAATCGTATCGTCTGTCTATATGGCGATAGAAAAATGATGGGCTATTGATTGACGCTGCTATAATACGATTATATTTGGCCAGCAATCAAAGGCGTTTTGTGACCCATTCACCCAATGATCCCCCGGCCAATTCACGCGCCATAGTCAGCAACCAGCAGGGAATTCACGAAAACCTTGACGCTGTCGTTAAACGGCATCTCAACACTCGGTTTCGCCGGCCTTTTCCCGATCACAGCTTGCGAACCTTTGAACAAGCAGCAGAACGGGTCGCCCATCATCAAGGCCCTCTCATTCTCGATTCGTTTTGTGGCGTTGGTGAAAGTACCCGCGTCATAGCGACCCAATTCCCGGATGCCCTCGTCATCGGAATTGACAAATCTCGACACCGGCTAGACAAGCACGACAACCATTATCCATCAAAAGCCTCGCAGAACTATTTATTGCTACAAGCCGATGTCGAAGATTTCTGGCGTCTTGCCGTTTCAGCGGAGTGGTCACTGTCACGACATTACATGCTGTACCCTAATCCATGGCCGAAATCAGCCCATCTAAAACGACGAATTCACGGTTCGCCGCTATTTTCGTCACTGTTGGCATTGGGCGGAGATATAGAAGTTCGTAGTAATTGGTCTAATTATATACAGGAATTTTCCGCCGCCCTATTAGTCGCAGGATACGCGTCAAACGTCAGTGCCCTCTCAAAAGCCGAACCAATAACCCCCTTCGAAAGAAAATATAAGGAATCTGGCCACCGTCTATGGTCCTGTACAGCTAAATTACCTTAAAGGGACATTGGCCTTGAATAATCGCTATACTGCCCCCACTAACGTAGACAATAGTGCAATGCGATGAAGGGAGCACCACCATGGCAACACAACCTATTGCGATCAGCGCTGACAAAGATGCCATATGGCAGAGCATTCAGCTCGAAACTCAGTCAGCTATTAACAAAGAACCTGTATTGGCGAGCTTTTTGCACTCTACCATACTCAATCACAAGACGCTGGAAGGTGCTCTTAGCTTTCACTTGGCCAATAAACTCGATAGCCCGACGGCATCAGCGCTGTTAGTCCGGGAAGTGATTGAAGATGCTCTGGCGTCTGATCCAACCATTGTTAAAGCCGTTCGCTGCGATCTCCGTGCGGTAAAAGAGCGTGATTCTGCCTGCAATCTGTACTCTGTCCCTTTCCTTTATTTCAAAGGTTTTCATGCGCTGCAAGCCTATCGTATTGCTCACTGGTTGTGGAATCAGGGGCGGGAAGATTTAGCACTATTTTTCCAAAATTGTATTTCCACTGAATTTGGCGTGGACATTCATCCGGCCGCAAAGATAGGCCATGGCATATTAATCGACCATGCTACCGGTGTGGTGATTGGTGAAACGGCAACAGTTGGCAACAATGTTTCGCTTATGCATTCGGTAACATTGGGTGGTACCGGCAAGGAAGGTGGCGACCGTCACCCGAAAGTAGGAGATGGTGTATTAATCAGTGCCGGCGCTAAAATTCTTGGTAACATCAACATTGGCTGTGGCGCGAAAGTAGGGTCAGGTAGCGTCGTGTTACAAGACGTGGCCGCTCATACTACCGTTGCCGGAGTGCCTGCCAAAGTGATTGGCAAGCCAGGCAGCGATCAACCTGCGCTAGATATGAATCACGGTATCAACTGTGATATGGCCTAAAAAATCCGCAGAAACCCGCAACTACTTCTGACAGTCCGGCCGTCGACCCTGCTGCCGTGCTTGTTGGTATATTTTTAGCGCGCCACCCATATTTGCCGCTAAACCCTCTATACGCGTAGCGTGCGCCGGATGTGTTGATAAAAATTCTGCCGGTGATGACTCGGTCTGCTGGGCACTCATATTACGCCACAGCTGAACACTCGCTTCGGGGTTAAAACCAGCGCGGGCCATTAACTCCAACCCCAT
>CAYNZI010000263.1:0-4727 GCA_964401565.1 uncultured Spongiibacteraceae bacterium | reverse complement strand
TCGAATCCCAATTTTTCTGCGAAAAATGGTTGAGTTGCGCAGCCGCCGGAAAGACGGACAAGCGTGCGGTCGGCCACAGTATAGAGGGCGCTACCAAGCAGGGAACAAAGCTACCAACTCAGCAGGCATAAACAACATTGACCGATAATATGCGCTGATCGGCGGGAGCAGCTCGCTTAACCCCTTTACGACACGAATGGATTAATGGCGACAATATCGTTCAACAACTCAGTCGTTATTTTTGCTTACGACTTTTGGGAAGCTCGACAAAATTTCCGGGACGCTTTTCAACATTAGCCATCATCGCTTCCTGGATTTCTTCAACCTTTAAGTGTGTTGCATTCCAAATAGCGACGTAATCAAGACTATCAGCAGTGCTGTGATCGCGCGCGTAATTGATCATTTTTTTACAGCCATAAACAGCTAAAGGTGCCTTGCTGGCAATATCTGCCGCAATATCCATAACCGCTGCCAGCATCGATTCCTGATCTTTATAAACCTGGTTAATTAAACCCATAGTTTTTGCTTCTTCCGCGCCAACTTTGCGGCCGGTATAGGCCATTTCCTTGACATAACCTTCTGGAATTAACTTAACTAACCGCGGGAACGTTCCCACGTCGGCCGTCATACCAATATTGGTTTCGAAAATAGTCAGAAACGCATCTTCAGTGGCATATCGAATATCACAGGACGTGACCAAATCAACACCGCCACCGATACAGCCACCCTGAATGGCCACTAGCACAGGCAGCCGGCAATCATCGATACAATTGAAAGCACCTTGCATCTCCAGGACATTGTCGTAAAACGCGGTACCAGACTGTAAACGTTTGGTTCTTTCGTCGGACTCATTAACTGGATCAGTAACACTGGCAAAAGAGCTCACATCAAGCCCTGCCGAAAAATGCGGCCCTGTCGATGAGATAACGATGACTCTCGCCTTCGCGTCATAGTCGATATCTTTGATAATGGCTGGTAGCTCCTTCCAAAACGAAGGATTCATATTGTTGCGTTTGTCGGGACGATTGAGCACAACGTGTGCAATGTGGTCACTGATTTCTACTTTAAAACATTCGTAACTCATCGATTTAATTCCTATAAATAGTCTATTTGTCAAAATAGCTCGATTACGAAGCTGGCGTACGCACGATCATAGACTGACTGGCAGTGGCCAACAGAACACCCTCTTCACTCCACATGTGCATGGTCCCATAACCAAAACCGTTGCCCACGAATTCCAGATTGTTGTCGCACAGTACCCATTCAGTTGCTTCCCGATTCGCGAATCGAATCGTATTATCAATACTGGTGCAATGCATGACTTTCCCCAGTGCATTACCCAGAACAGAGGGCATGTAGTCAGCGATGATAGCCAGCGCTCCGGCGTCATGCTCAACCTTTGGCATGCGTGCCCACAGCAAGGATCGCCCGTCACCTGATGGCGTACCGGCGCCGGAAAAACCGAACATTCCCCGAGCGATCCGAATGTCTATGTGATCATGCATAGTAACGCCGTCCATATGGCGCTGGAGCACTTCACAATTGCCTGGACTGTCGGCATCTGGGCGGTCCAGCCACACACCCGAGGACTGGTCAGACCGCTCACCAACCGCGCCAAGAATAGTGATAATTTCCTTATCATCTAAATGGCCAACCACTCGCCCCTGACTCACATTGCGACCAACGGCCGGCAAAGTTACTTCTAAATCAAGCGTTACCGGATGCTGGATTATGGATAGGTATTGTCCGGTTGCCCATATCACTGGTTTTTTTGTGGCCTGCTCAAGCGCTACGATCCCCGCAGCCAAACCCGCCCCGCCAAATAGAGAGCCACGCCCACCCGTAAGATCAGCTGTTATCGGTAGTTCCCAACGATGCGTATCAACAGGGTGACCGAGGTTTAAAAATTGTGTCGACGATATTTTCATAAGTTAGTCATATCAATGGCAATAAAAAGGCGCCTATTCTATGCAATGAACAGGCGTGTTACAAAGCCATTTGGCTCTATAGTTGATTTCAATGTTCCGCGTGTCGTGTGACACCATGGCTCTAGGGCAATAATTCGATAACACTCGCTATAAGCTGCTCTGTGCCGTGATTTCCATTAGGCGTAAAGCCCAAACGAACAACCACTAAATCTTGGGAGGGCACAACGGCGACGACTTGGCCCTGGTAACCAGAGAAAAAGAAGGCATCCGTTGGCAATAAAGGCCATGATCGCTGGCTCTGACCATCAACCGGGTCAACATTCAGCCAAAATTGCGCACCGTAGTCATTGTTCGGGTTATTGGGTGTAGGTGTTGTACTGTATGTCATCCAGTTCTCGGGTAGCAGCTGCTCCCCTTGCCAATTCCCATTCTGCAAACAGAACTGTCCCAGTCGAGCCCAATCTCTGGCGCTTGCATAACCGTATGATGAACCGATAAAGGTTCCGTTGGCGTCAATTTCCAATACTGCAGACTGTATGCCCAGCGGGTTAAAGAGCCGATCCCGGGTAAAGTCGTAGTAACTTTGCAAATCACCGCCCACTGTCAGGCGAATAATTGATGACACGATGTTGGTAGTGCCTGACGAGTATGACCACACTTCACCGGGCTTTGCTATCAGTGGTTTTGAAGCGGCAAACCCACCCGTGTCCGATTGATTTGACAACATCTCCGATACATCAGAAAGCACATCATAGGTTTCGTTAAACTCAAGACTACTGCTCATTCGCAACAGCTGGTCAAGAGTAATCGCCTGACGGGGGTCAGACTCGGCTTGTTGCCATTCAGCTACCGCTGCAGACTGGTTGATATCCAGCAGTCCATCTTTAACCAACATACCGGTCAGTAAGCTGGTTACACTTTTAGTCATCGACCAGCCGATCAATGGCGTGTCCTCGGTAATACCGTCGTCATAGCGCTCTGCTATTATCCGTCCATTGTGGACAACCACCACCGCCTTTGTGTTGCGCGGTTTATCATGAGACGGCTCTGAAAATGCCTCGTCGAGCAGCTGACTATACTTCTTTGCTGTTTCGCTTTTCGCTCGACCCTGTGGCCACACAATGTTTTCATCCAACGGCTGAACATCGTTAATGTCTACTCGCTGCTGTGTTTCTTGCTCGCCGGCAGAAACTAAAACACACCCGATTCCGTCAACAAGTATCGCCCTGCGATTGAAAAAACCCATCACCGAAGTGTCTACACGCTTTTCCTGTTCATTGATCTGGTACGATATATTGCCCAATAATGGTGACGTACCCAGCAAAGCCTGGTCGACTATCTGATCGCCCGAAAACTCACTAAGAAAGTGACCCGAACAAATATTTTTGGCCGCGTAGCCACTCGCACCTTGCAGAACCGGAGCAAGCTGGTAATACCCATAAGTCCCCGCCAATACCAGTGTGATACAAAAAATAGAAACACTCTTTTTCATTGATGACCCCTACGTTATTCTTTTTTTGTCGAAAGTTAAAACACCTACCGAGGAAGGTGCTCCCTAATAATGTCGTACAAGGCAGTCCGATTGTGCGCAACTTCTTCGGGGCTTAAGCCCTCTAGTGAATGAGGATATTTCAACCAAGCCTCTGTTTCGTGCAAATAGTAATCCGGAACGGTATCAGTCAGGTTTCGTGTGGGCTTGTAATAATTGACCACTTACTTGAAGTCCCATCAGTATCGTTATGATACCAACTGATCGCGTAGTATAATCGCCACGGAAAATAATTTCAGAGGAAATACAGTGCCTACCAACAATACATTGGAGAAGCAATATATCAGTGAAGAGTCGCTGCTAGTGGTCGACGACGCATAGCACCGGCCGACATATTAACGCGGTGATCAGTCCAATCGTGTACCTGACTACTATCTTCACAAAACCGATAAATGGTTGGTTTTACCTTATGAGCTCACCGGATTGAGTAAAGACGAAATTCGGAAGAACAAAGCATGGGTAATGCCAATACTGGACACCATATCGCTATAATTTCTGTTAACACTAGTCACCCGGAACAATATGCCACTCATGATCAAATTATGACCAGCGCCATTAAGATTCATCAAGTCAAAACCCGCCACGTGAATAGCTATGTGATTGAATATCCTCACAAGCTCTTGGTCGTCGATGTTGCTGGAGGTGCTCATCGCTATGTACTGGGATTTATTGAACACGAATTAAAACGAGATGTATCCGAAATTGGACTGGTCACCTGTACTCATGATGACCCCGACCATATCGGTGGTATATTTGCTCTCGCCGAACTCTGTAATGCGCCAGTGGGTATTCCTTACGCATCAAAACTGCTATTCCGTAAGTTAGCTAACAACCCTTCCGGCGTTTTGGTAAAAACAGCAACAAGTTTCAGAGAAGCATTGCGAGCTCGTAGTTGGGAAATGTACATCAACCCTAAAAGAGATAAGGATGCGAAAGAAAAGCCTATTTTTGCCGGTTTACGCGCAGATCATCAGACGTTAAATCGACATGGAATAGCAAAAAAGATTGAAAAGGTAGACCATAGACTCAAAGACAAACAAACTCTGCCAGGTTTTGGCGATTGGAGCGTAATACATACCCCCGGACACAGCTGGGACAGTTGTTGCTTTTACCACCGCCAAAGTCAAAGCCTGCTCACCGGGGATACCTTATTAGGTAGTGCAAAAAAAGGAAAATTGATGACGCCTTCGATTTATTCCAGTGCTGGCCACACTCAGAGTAGCCTCAACAAACTGGAACGCCTTCACCTA
>CAYNZI010000262.1:0-4742 GCA_964401565.1 uncultured Spongiibacteraceae bacterium | reverse complement strand
ACGCTCTGCTTCGTAAGCGTGCCCTTTATCGATCAATTTCTGAACCATCATGATCATTTCATCAACATGGTCGGTAGCATAGGGAATGATATCAGGGGTCAGGTTATTCAGTTCGCCCATATCGTCAAGATAGGCCGTCGCGTAGCGTGAAGATATATCGGAAATAGCCTCACCGCCTGCTTTAGCCGCAGCCATTATCTTGTCATCGATGTCCGTTATATTGCGGGCGTACGTTACCGAGCTGTACAGTGTTTTTAATACGCGGTACAGGGTATCAAACACAACAACTGGACGGGCGTTCCCGATGTGCACCCGGTTATAGACCGTAGGTCCGCAGACATACATAGTCACCGTATCTGGTTTGATCGGTTCGAACGGTTCTTTTTTGCCGGTATAGCTATTGTGTATGAATAAGGTCATGATTATCGTCAAGGTTATAATGTAGAATTAGGTACTGGATTTTTCAGACAGACGTTTTTACAATAAATCTATCAAGGTTTTTGCAGCATTATAGGGAGTTACCTCACCTTGGGTAACTTTTTTGTGCAGTTCCGGCATTTGTCTTTTCACTTCCGGATTTTGTTTGAGTTTCAGCTCAAGCATTTCGAACAACAATGTGTCCATCCACTCCTTGTTTTGACTGGCTCGCTTTCTCTGGAAGTCATTATTTCTATTAGCGTCGATATAGTAGTCTGAAATCATTCCCCAGATGGTATCAATATTACTGTTTTCCTGCGCAGAACACATTAACACCTGAGGCGTCCAAAACGATGAATGACGCAACAGGGTCATCGCACTGCTGTAGTGCCGTTTAGTTTGAGTCGCAAGGTTGAGGGATTCACCGTCCGCCTTATTGATAACAAGGGCATCGGCAAGCTCCATAATACCCTTCTTAATACCCTGCAGCTCGTCTCCCGCATTAGGTAACATCAGCACCATAAAGAAGTCTACCATTCCAGCGACTTCATACTCGCTCTGCCCAACACCAACAGTCTCTACAAGTATGACGTCATAACCCGCCGCTTCACATAACAACATTGTTTCACGTGTTTTTTGCGCGACCCCTCCCAGGGCACCTTCAGAGGGGGATGGTCGAATAAAGGCGGCATCATTTCTCGACAGTTCTTCCATGCGCGTTTTATCGCCAAGAATTGAACCGCCGGCAATCGGCGAACTCGGATCTACGGCCAGAACCGCAACTCTCTTGCCCTGCTCGATTAAATAGAGGCCGAATGTTTCGATAAACGTTGATTTTCCAACACCAGGGATTCCGGTAATGCCAATGCGTATGCTGTTACCCGAATAGGGTAGCGCCTGCTCGAGCACATCTTGAGCTTGTACTCTATGGCTCTCAAGCTTACTCTCGACAAGCGTTATCGCTTTTGCCAGCGCACGACGATTACCTTTTCTGATTTGTTCAATATCCATAGTCGACACTAAAGTCTCAAAAAGAGGCCGTCATAAACGGTAACCAGTAAATACTGAAAGTCACCAGCAATTAACGCTGGTAAGCCAAATTGATGGCATCCAATACATCTCTGGCAGCCAGCGGGATTTTGGTACCGGGCCCAAATATACCTTTCACCCCAACACCGTATAGAAATTCGTAATCCTGCTTTGGAATAACTCCACCCGCCACGACGATAATATCGTCAGCACCCTGTTTCTTCAGCTCGTCAATAAGCGTGGGTATTAGCGTCTTGTGACCCGCCGCTTGTGACGATACCCCGACGACATGAACGTCGTTCTCAATAGCCTGCCTGGCAACTTCCTCAGGGGTGGAAAACATGGGGGACAAATCAATATCAAAACCGACGTCAGCGAATGCCGTTGCAATCACTTTTGCGCCACGATCATGTCCATCCTGGCCCATCTTGCACACCAGCATTCTTGGGCGTCTGCCATGCTTTTCTACAAAACCCTCAATATCACTGGTAATTCCTTGCCAACCTTCATCATCTTGGTAAGCGCTGCCATAAACACCGGAAACAGTTTGTGCATTGGCTTTAAATCGTCCAAATTCACGTTCCATAGCGTATGAAATTTCTCCTACAGTCGCTCGTACACGCGTTGCTTTAATAGACAATTCTAGCAAATTGCCGGTGCCACTATGAGCGCACTGATAGATGGCGTCCAGTGCGTCTTCGACGGCTTGCTCATCTCGACTGGCACGAATTTCAGCCAACCGCTTTAGCTGAGAATCTCGAACCGCATTATCGTCAATTTCCAAAATATCAACGTCATCTTCTACATCAAGGGTGTATTTATTATCCCCAACAATCTCGTCTTCTCCACGGTCAATTCGCGCCTGCTTTCTCGCTGCCGACTCTTCTATCCGAAGTTTTGGCATGCCGGTTTCGATGGCTTTCGCCATTCCACCTTTTTCTTCAACTTCCTGGATCAATTGCCGAGCTTTATCAGCCATTTCCTTGGTCAGGCTTTCCATCATGTAAGAGCCGCCCCAAGGGTCAACTACTTTGGTGATGCCGGTCTCTTCCTGAATGATCAATTGCGTATTGCGAGCAATACGGGAAGAAGATTCGGTGGGTAAAGCAATCGCTTCATGCAGAGCATTAGTGTGTAACGACTGCGTACCACCAAAAACAGAAGCCATCGCCTCGATGGTGGTACGCACAACATTGTTATAAGGATCTTGCTCGGTTAGCGACCAGCCCGAGGTTTGACTGTGAGTCCGCAACATTGAAGATTTAGGGTTGGTCGGATTGAACTCGTTAACAATCTCGGCCCACAATAAGCGAGCCGCACGCATTTTGGCAATTTCCATATAGAAATTCATGCCAATACCCCAAAAAAACGATAGGCGTGGTGCGAACTGGTCGATACCAAGACCCGCTGCTATGGCCGTGCGAATATATTCTTTGCCATCAGCCAGTGTATAGGCCAATTCCAGCGCCGCATCCGCTCCAGCTTCTTGGATATGATAACCGGAAATTGAAATCGTATTAAATTTTGGCATATGCTCGGACGCATAAGCAATGATGTCGCCAATGATTTTCATCGACGGTTTGGGCGGATAAATATACGTATTTCGCACCATGAATTCTTTCAAGATATCATTCTGGATGGTCCCAGCCAATTGATCATGACTGACTCCCTGCTCTTCTGCGGCAACAATATAACCTGCAAGAATTGGCAGAACCGCACCATTCATCGTCATTGATACGGATACTTTATCCAATGGAATCCCATCAAAAAGTACGTTCATGTCTTCAATAGAATCGATTGCAACACCCGCCTTGCCAACGTCACCGGTCACGCGAGGATGATCTGAGTCATAACCCCTGTGGGTCGCCAAATCAAAAGCTACTGAAACGCCCTGACCACCAGCAGCGAGTGCATTACGATAAAATCGATTGGACTCTTCCGCCGTTGAAAAGCCAGCGTATTGACGAATGGTCCAAGGTCTGCCTGCATACATAGTGGCCTGTGGGCCACGAATATAAGGAGCCGCACCCGGCATGGTATTTAGATATTCCTGGCCGGCTATATCTTCAGCGGTATACAAACATTTAACGTCAATGCCTTCTGCCGTACTCCAGCTCAATTCATCAGGTGTTTTACCTTTCATCTGCTGGGTAGCAAGCTTCTGCCATTCTTCAACGCTGGTATGCTTGGGGTTGTAATCGGACATGAGGGAAAACCTTAAATTCTATTTAGCCACCTCGGCATCAGTTCACATCGAGGCGACCGCTAATAAACGGGATTAATGTTGCTCGTCACTCGGCTGGTTCAATTCAATCAACACACCGTCGCATGATTTTGGATGGATAAAAATCACTTTGGCATTGTGCGCACCCAATGAAGGGCCATCCGACAAAAACTGGTAGCCTTTTCCCTTCAGCCGTTCAATATCTTCTTCAATATTATCCGACCTAAAACACAGGTGATGAATGCCACCTCCTTTCTTCTCCAAATAGCCAGCAATGGGCCCCTCACCATTCAATGGGTGAACTAACTCAATACTGGTTGGTGGCAACGGGAAAAAGGCTGTTGATGTTTTCGCTGATGCGACATCTTCCCTGCCCTCAAAAGTAAGGCCAAAATCCTCTAGGAAGCGCTTAATACTCGCATCAAGATCTGGCACAGCGATAGCAATATGGTCAAGTGCAGTTATCATATTCTTTCCTTTATTCTGGGTTAGAAACGCCAGCGTTCAATCATTCTAGTTTAGGGTGTCGAGAAACTGTGCCGTCATAGCTTGCCGTCGGACGCGGATATCATCTGGGGATTCCACGACAAAATCTTCGTCAGGTGTGATTTTAAATAACGTTTGCCCCTTCTTGATGATGATACCATCGCCATCCACCAAAATTTTCTCAACGGTACCCGCAAAAGGCGCGTACACTTTATTGAACATTTTCATGACTTCAACAATATATAAGGCGTCGCCTTCGTCAAAATGGGAACCCTCCTCGACAAACACATCCATTCCAGGTGCTTCTCTGGGATAAAACATACCGCCACTTTCAGCGAGTATTTCATCAGAGCTAGCCACTGGCGGCGGCGCAAGCATTTTGGCCATACGATCTTGCAAATCACTATGGGTTAACGCATCGGGTATGTGAATACTTAAATCATCATTGACTGACAGGTCAAAAAAACCGGTTTTTCCAGCAATATATGGCAGTACTGACAGAATCTCGGTTCCAATTTGGTAGCCAGCATGAGAAGCCTGCACTGCCGTCCATTTGGCGTCATCTATTCCAGCTTCAGTATCTGTG
>CAYNZI010000261.1:0-4747 GCA_964401565.1 uncultured Spongiibacteraceae bacterium | reverse complement strand
GGCCCTGGTCGTCTATTTGACCGGTCGTTTTTCTAAGCCGATGGACCCGGAACACCAAAGAAAGTTATCCCGGATTGCAATGGGGTTGATGATGTTTCTATTACTCGGTCGTCTGCTGCAGCAATGGCTGGGAGGCTAGTGAAAGAGCCGTTAACAAGGGCGGGAGTGACTTATTTCCTTAGCGAAAGCTGCTAAAATCGGGTACAATTCGCGCTCCAAAATTTCCCGATCACTCACTGACAATATTGACACTAGAGAGCATGATGTTTCTCGTATTGGCAGGGAATTTAGTAAGAGGCGTAACATGGCTGAGCAAAAAGCAACCAACGTTCACTGGCATGACGGTGAAGTGAACCGCGAAGATCGTGTCAAAATATTGGGCCAAAAAGGAGCTACGCTGTGGTTCACCGGTTTATCGGGCAGTGGTAAAAGCAGCATTGCTGTAGCGCTCGAGCAGGCGTTGACGGCTAGGGGTAAGCTGACTTACCGGCTTGATGGCGACAATATTCGATTGGGTATCAATAAAAATCTTGGCTTTAGTGCCGAGGATCGCACTGAAAATATTCGTCGCATCGGCGAGATATCAAAACTGTTTGTTGATGTGGGTGTGATAACCTTATCCAGTTTCGTAAGCCCTTACCGAGCAGATAGAGATCTGGTTCGGGAGCTGCATCAGCAAGCTGGAATGGATTTTATTGAAGTCTATGTTGACGTACCACTGGAAGTGGCGGAAGAGCGCGACCCAAAGGGTTTGTACAAAAAGGCAAGAGCTGGAGAAATTCCGAATTTCACCGGTATTTCTGACCCCTACGAAGAACCACTTAATGCTGAGGTGGTTCTCAATAGTCACGAAATGTCGCTGCAACAAGAGGTCGATATATTACTGCAGCTTATGACCGATCGCGGATTATTGACCGCCTAAGTTATTTGATTGTTAAACAATTTTTTAAAAGGAACCGCCGATGATAAACCCTCATGGAGCTGATCAATTAAACCCTCTTTTTGTTGATGACACTGCGCGGCGTCACGCGTTAGTGGCAGAGGCTGAAACATTGCCGTCTCTGCTGGTTAGCTCGGCAGCGGCAGCCAATGCCGTGATGTTGGGAGCGGGCTATTTTACACCGTTAACCGGATACATGAATTTGGCTGACTCACTCGCCGTCGCAGAAAATCTACATACTGCTGCCGGACTGTTCTGGCCTGTGCCTATTGTCAATCTGGCCAATGATATAAGTTCTATCGGTGACGCCACGCGTATTGCTCTGCGTGATCCCAATGTTGACGGTAATCCAGTACTTGCGATCATGGACATCGATGCGATTGAAGTGGTTAGCGATGATCAAATTGATTTTATGGCTGAAAATATTTTTGGCAATCTGGACCCTGAGCACCCTGGTGTAGCGACATTTAAGTCCCAGGGAAATATCTTGCTGTCAGGTCCTATACAAGTGCTGAATTTCAGTTATTTCCAAGATGAATTTCCGGATACATTTCGTACGGCTGTTGAAATTCGCAACGAAATTGCCGAGCGAGGTTGGAATAAAGTAGTGGCGTTTCAAACGCGCAACCCTATGCATCGCGCCCACGAAGAATTGTGTCGTATGGCGATGGATGATCTCGGTACTGATGCCGTACTGATTCACATGCTGCTGGGCAAGCTGAAACCTGGTGACATTCCCGCCCAGGTTCGCGATGACTGTATTCGTAAGATGGTTGATATCTATTTTCCTGCCAATACGGTGATGATTACCGGTTACGGTTTTGATATGTTGTATGCAGGGCCTCGCGAGGCTGTACTGCACGCCGTATTCAGACAAAACTGTGGATGTAGTCACTTTATTGTTGGCCGGGACCATGCAGGAGTGGGTGATTACTACGGGGGTTTTGATGCACAAACTATTTTCGACGAAAAAGTCCCAACTGATGCGCTCGATATTGAAATTTACCGGGCCGATCACACCGCTTATTCGAAAAAGCTCGATAAAGTAGTGATGATGAAAGATGCCCCCGATCACGATAAAGATGACTTTATTTTGCTGTCGGGGACTAAGGTTCGAGAAATGCTGGGGCAGGGTATCGCTCCGCCTCCTGAGTTTTCTCGTCCAGAGTGTGCAAAAATTCTTATGGATTACTATCAGCAGCTCGACGCTTCTTAGTGTTCTTTGACGATTTTCTTCTGACCATATTAGGGTGACTGTATTTTATGTATGTTTTTTCGGCTAATGCCCATACATCAAAAGCCATCGATGGCTTTGCCGCGGGATCCGATGTCCCGTTTATTCTGTATATTAACTTTAAGAATTTATACGGCGCTGAGCAGTTGTGTCGTTTGTATCTACTGCAACAGGGTTTCGAGCGACCGGTGGTCGATAAACGCAAGCTGATTGAAGAAAAATTTCTCAGCGATAGTAAGCTGGTTGATGCCGATAAAGCGCTCAAAGAGGCGCTTGAAACCGGTTATTCTATCCAGATTTTTAGTTCTCATTAATCCTCTTTACCTGTTTGTCGCCAAATTATGACGTTGAAGCATTGCATCATCCATCAAATAGATCGGGCTACTCCCGGTACCGAAGTCTCGACCAGTTTTCGTGAGCAGGAAAATTCGGCGACGGGTCCTGCCTTTTCTTTGTTTGAGCAATTGAAACAGAGCTATCAGCGCAGTAGTCAAAAACAGTACGGTTATTTCGACGCAGAATCGGACGATAATCCGCTGCCAGGATGGATACGGGAGCACCATCAGGGTACGTCGTCATTTAGCCGAATTAGCCAGCGAATACTGGAGCATTTGCAGCAAAAGATGGGTGAAAATGATGAGGCTTTTTCAGCGCATTTAATGATTGCCGTCGACTCGGTTATGGACCAGGATCAGCTGTACATATTTTGGATAGACCACGTTGATGCGTCCCAGGTTGATAATTCCCTGGATGTGGTTCACTGTCGATACATAGATAGTAATCGGCTTGTTTATGCCAGCCGCGTTTTTGTTGACGAGTGGCTGCAGGAAGATTCACAAAAATATGTGTCGATCATTACTTCTCGCGGAAATAAGCATATTAGCGACGCCTTCAGTGGGTTTGTCGGGTTTTCAACGGGGGTCAATGTCGTTGAGGAAACACATGAGTTTCTATCGATTGTTGATCAGTATGCGCAGTCATTGCCCGAAGATAAAGTAAGCGATCACCGAGGCCAAATACTCGATTATTGTGTTGACCAGGATAAGCAGGGCGCGCCTGTTGTTTTTGAGGATATTTCTCGACAATTGGATGAAGGTCAGCCTGGCAATTTCTCCGAATTTGTGGCGGAAAGACAGCAGGCGCCTGCTACTGAAATGTATACTGATAGATCTAGTTTAAAGCGCTATGTACGGTATTTTGGTCGGGACAAGAACATGAGTATCAGCTTTTCAGCTGATATGTTTGGGCAAGAGATAGTTTACGACGAAGAAGCCGGTACGTTAACGATTAAACAGATACCCAAGTCGTTAAAACAACAGCTAAAAAGCACGGCAATCAGTAATACCTAACTTAGTTGAGTCGGTGCGGATCCAGGTGCATGTTCTCAACGAAACGTCCCAGCAAAATAATCTGGCCGTTGTAACGTTCATGGCCGGTCGAGCTGAATTCAAATGTATAAGACCGCCAGAGGCGGAGATTTCCTCTGGCATCGCGTTTTAACCAAAATCCTCGCAGTACCAGTCCATCGTCCAGCAGCAATACATCCATTTTTTTACAATAGTTTTTCGTTGCCGTCAGTGCGATATGTTTAACGCCCTGAGCATTCCACCACAACATAATGAAGGTAATGAAAAGCGTGCCGAGTAGTATGTCACCTAAGTCTATCATCGAGTTATTAGTCGCTTACCACATGAGGTCGTCAGGAATTTGGAAGTCTGCATAAGGGTCTTTCTCATCGCTTTCGACGGGTACATTGTCATTTGCAACAATAACGCACTCTGGTATTCGTTGTTTGATTTTTTCGGCTACTGCCGCCGCAACAATATGATAGGTCTGATCGAGACTAACAATGGCTAGTCGTCCTCTGCTTAGCTGTTCCAGCATCGTTTTATCAACCCGTATTTTTTTAATTTTCTTGTCGTCGGTAAAGCTGTAGTTGAGCTCAGCTGCATTCCTCGCAATGCTGTTGACGGTGATCAGCTGTTTTACCTGCGCAGCAATAGCTTTACGCTCTGCTTCGGCATTTTTGTTACTGTTGAGTTTTCGGTCCCGCTCTATTTTGTCCTTTCGACTCTGGGCCAGCTGTTGTTTGGCTTCATCGACAGTTTCCGATTTATCCCGTCGACTTACTTTGGTTTGTTTTTGCTTGTCTTTTTTTATTTTCTTGGCTTTTTTGGCATCGGCTAAGCCGGCATTGAGCAATTGATCTTGAAGTGATCCCGCCATTGGCAGACCTCCGACTGGTAAATTGAGTGCAGTTGGGTAACGATGCCTTCATTTTACTTGTTTCTGGTCGCCGTCGCAGGGAAATTTATAGTAATTCTACGGGCTTTTAACTTATCTGGTGCGGGAGGTAGAATTATCGCAAGCTTCAGTCATACTATATGACTCGATGAGTCCTTCGTTCTCTGCACTGATACTTTCCGCTAAAGGCTAGATTAATGACAAGACGTACCAAAATTGTCGCTACTATAGGTCCGGCCTCTGGTCATTCGGAAATGATCGCCAAATTGCTGGATTCCGGCGTTAACGTTTTCCGTTTAAATTTTTCCCATGGCTCGGCGCAAGGACAT
>CAYNZI010000260.1:0-4753 GCA_964401565.1 uncultured Spongiibacteraceae bacterium | reverse complement strand
CACCATTCAATCGCTATGGACGATGGCGCGTGAGAACCTCGATATCTGCGTGGTTATTTTTGCCAACCGAAAATATCAAATCCTACAGATAGAACTGGCTCGCGTTGGCGCAGAAAACGTCAACAAAAAGACGCTGGATATGCTGGATATAGGCAACCCAGATTTAGATTTTGTCGCTATGTCTATCGGGATGGGCGTTAAGGCAACCCGGGCAGAAACCACTGAAGAGTTCAATCAACAATATATTGATGCAATGAACACCCAGGGGCCACACCTGATTGAAGTGGTTCTTCCCTAAATCTAAACCTTAGCCCCGTACAATAGCTATCGCACCCAAAACCCTGGTGAATTGGTGCGGTAGCCAACACTTTTGTATGCCGCATCAACCACACTTTGCCCCCTTTCATTTAGCATCAAGCCCGCACCCATTTGGGTCATCGAATAGCCAAAACCCATTCGGCACTCGGGGTCGGCAAATCCGATACTACCACCAGCGCCAACATGACCAAAGGCATCTCGACCCAGAAGCACTGTTTCCTGGTCTCCTGCTGCCCGCGCTCGATTATCCATGGACACCATAAACCCCTGTGCAAATCGAGTGGGTATCAACAGCGTAGCATCGCATTGAGTCGCCATCGATACAGCGCTGATACGCTTTATCATGTCACCAGACAACAGCTCTACTGACCCCGCTTTGCCATCATTCGCCAGCGGATTAAACATGCCGGCAAGTGCCCGGCCATTGGCAACACCGCCACCCCCGCCAATTTCAGCCGCATGAGCTTCACGACTATCAACCTGATGCCCTCCGGAATTTAAAAAAGACAGATACTGTATTGACTCAGGGTCTGATACCAGTGCTTTGATAAAATCTGTCGGTATTGCCGAAGCATTTGGGGCATAGGGAATCATCTTTGCAACACGCGGCTCTTTATCTTCGGGTAAGCCAATCCAAAAATCGATACCAAGAGGATCGGCTACTTCGTCTTTAAAAAATGTTCCCAGAGATTTCCCTGACACTCGTCTGACCAATTCACCAACAGTCCAACCGTAGGTAATCATATGATAGCCATTGCGAGTGCCAGGCTCCCAAAAAGGAGACTCCGCTGCAAGTCTCTCGACCATATAATCCCAGTCGTTATAGCCTCCAGGTTTTACCGTGTCGCGCAACGCTGGCAAAGCAGCGCTGTGATTCAACATCATCAAGACTGTCGTGTTTTCTTTACCATTCTGGCCAAATTCAGGCCAGTAGTCTGTCACTTTGGCATTCGGGTCCAACTGTCCCCGCTCTATTAACATATGCGCGCATAATGCAGTTGCCGCCTTGGTACAGGAAAAAACGATAGACAAGGTATCTTCCTGCCAGCTATCACCGGTTTCCGGATCGCGCATACCACCCCACATATCAACAACCGTCTCGCCTTCTATGTTGAGACAAACTGAAGCGCCAACTTCTCCCCGTTGTTCGAAGTTGCGCACAAACTCTTCCGCCACTTTTTCAAAGCGCCTATCGTAACGACCGTTAACCGGCCCGGCCTTGGTAGACTCACTCATTGTGATCATCGATGACTATCTCCGCTAATAATGTTGAATGGATTTGATGTGCGTGGCGTGGCGCCATCGTCAGCGCTGCACCGTCAGGTGAGCCATGTGTCGTGACAACGAAGGTGCTTGTCAGCAGACCGGCCATTACTCCTGACGGTAAAATCAGCCATGTCCGACTGCACCCATGTGCTGTTCCAGTAACTCGATCCAATGCTGTACTGGTATCTGGGACCGGGTTGCGAGGTGTAACTGACAGCCAACATTAGCCGTTACAATTCGATCTGGGCTCTCGATGGTAAGAGCCTCTAGTTTATTATCCAGCAAGTTAGAGCTCATTGTTGGCTGCAAAAGAGAGTACGTCCCCGCCGAACCACAACACAGGTGCTTATCAACAGTTCTGGCAATATCGAGTCCGGCTTTAGCCAGTAGCCGGTCGACGTGGTCTGGCAACTGTAATCCGTGCTGTAGACTACAAGGACAATGTATCGCCGTTTTTAAACCATCTGCTTTGATATTCAGCTGGTCGATATCATCAGTTGATATTACCTCAGAAAGGTCCCGGGCAAGCTCGCTAATTCTTCGCGCCTTCTCTGCATAAACTGCATCTGATTTTAATAACTTGCCGTAGTCTTTCACCATGGTTCCACAACCGGAAGCCGTAACAACAACGGCCTCAGCACCTTGTTCAATCACAGGCCACCAGGCATCAATATTAGCCCGCATAAAACCCAAACCTTCATCGTGTTCGGATAAATGGTAACTCGCTGCGCCACAACACCCCGCCTTAGGGGCCTCAATCAGTGACACCCCTAAACGATCCAATACCCTTGCCGCCGCAATATTGGTGTTCGGTGTGGTACCGGGCTGACTACATCCTGCTAAAACCAGCATGGTTCGATTATGGCGTGTTTGTGGCCAGCGCAACGAGTCAACACGTGGAGGAATTTTTTCTTTTACCTTCGCGGGCATCAATGGACGCACCCATTGACCCAATCGCAACAGGGCAGTAAACCGTTGACGGTAGGGCAAAACGTGACGCAATCCCCAGCGCGTGATTCGCTCCGCTATTGGCCGAGTCTGTTGCCGCTCGATGATTTCTTTGCCTATATCCGCGAGCCGACCATACTCAACGCCCGACGGACAGGTCGTTTCACAACTCCGACAGGTCAGACAGCGGTCCATATGTTTACGCGTCTTCTCCGTAGCCTCGCCGGTTTCAAGTAATTGTTTGATGAGGTATATACGTCCCCGAGGGCCATCCCTCTCGTCGCCTAACTCCTGATAGGTGGGACAGGTGGCGTTACAGAAACCACAGTGCACACAATTTCGTAATATCGCCTCGGCTTCGTCACCAACCGCTGTATTTTTAAAGCTTGGGTGTAAATTTGTTTGCATACTCGTTAAGCCTTTTTACAACCAACTATAAAGTCGACCTGGATTGAATAGTCGATCAGGATCAAAGGCGTCCTTAAGACGTTCATGTAATCTCTTTGATACCGACGACTGACGATGAAATACTTCCCCCCCTCTATCTCCGCCTCGAAACAAGCTCACCTGGCCTTTTGCCTCGATCGCAACATCCTCTAACTGACACAGATCATAATCTCCACGAAACCATCGCTGCGCCCCACCCCAATCAATTAACCATTCACCTTCCGGATAAAAATGCTCTGCGGTGGGTTTGACAGAAAAACGCCACAGTGGTGACTCACCACTAAAAAAATCGAGCCTCTGCTCATTCAAAGATTGCCAAAAATGATGCCCCGGCTCAACCACACTACCCGGCCACTGTTTCGCCGTACCTTCAACCGCACTCGCGGCGCCCGACAACCGTAAGTACAATTTGTTATCACACCAACACGCAGCAGTTAATGGCTTCGGTGTTGCCGCCAGGAGATTCATCGTTTTTATTGCCTGCGGCGCGTCCATCTCCTGAACCAGAGTCAAGGTCGCAGCTGGCACAGGCATCACTTTCAAACTGACTTCAGTGATGACTCCCAGCGACCCCATTGCACCAGCTTGCGTGCGAGAGACATCGTAGCCGGCAACATTCTTCATTACCTGTCCGCCAAAGTTAAGATGCTCTCCCCTACCATTAATGAGTTTGATCCCAAGAACCATATCCCTAACCGAACCACTCCAGGGACGGGCAGGACCCGACAAATTACACGCCAAAGTCCCCCCGATACTTGCTTGCCCAGAAAATGTGGGCGGCTCAAATGACAGCATTTGTCCCTGTTCACGCAACACCGATTCAATCTCCGCCAGACGGGTCCCCGCGCGAGCAGTCAGGACCAGCTCGACCGGGTGATAGTTAACGATCCCACTGTGCTCAGCCAGAGAAAGCCGCTCTCCCTCTATCTCTCGACCGAAGAACGATTTGCTGTCGCGGCCACTAATGCTCAGTTTATCGCCCTTGTTCCTCGCACTGATAACTCGATCAATCAGCTGCTGACTGATGTCGCTCATGATGCGCCTCCCGTACTGACACCGACCGATGCCGATGCAACCGAACGATATTCCTGGCAGCGCTTTAACACCGGAATACCTTTGCCCGGATTGAGTGTCCCCTGTGGGTCAAATGCCGCTTTTATTCCATGAAACTGGGCAATTTCCTGGTCGTTAAACTGGATGGCCATTTGCTTAATTTTCTCGACACCCACACCATGCTCACCAGTGATGCAACCACCCACCGCAACGCAAAGCTCCAGTATTTTGCCGCCAAATTCTTCGGTTTTTTCAAATTCGCCGGGAGCGTTGGCATCAAATAATATCAACGGGTGCAAATTACCATCGCCGGCATGGAAAACATTCGCTACTCGCAAACCATAGTGCTCTGACATTTTTTCCATCTCAGATAATACATAGGCAAGCTGCCTTCGAGGTATAGTGCCATCCATGCAATAGTAATCAGGCGAAAGCCTACCCACTGCCGGAAATGCATTCTTCCTTCCCTTCCACAACAGCGCCCGTTCACTTTCATCCGCAGATACACGTGTCATTGTCGCACCTGTCTCATGAAAGATTCGATCAACTTTTTCAATATGTTCCTGTACTTCTTGCAAAGTGCCATCGACTTCACAGAGCAACAAGGCCTTTGCATCAATCGGATACCCCGCATGGACAAAATCTTCAGCGGCCTGGATAGCGTGGCTGTCCATCATTTCCAATCCAGCAGGAATGATGCCCTGAGAGATTATCGCCGCGA
>CAYNZI010000259.1:0-4758 GCA_964401565.1 uncultured Spongiibacteraceae bacterium | reverse complement strand
CGCGCGACGCCATGATGATTTGAATGATAGCGCCGTTAATCACCGCTACCAGACTAATAAGACTAATCCATGAGCCCGAGTAACCCTTGTTGATAACAACATCCGCCAACGGTGCCTTGCTCAACGATAATTGTTCTGGCGACAAGACCGAGAGCGCCGCATAAGCCACCAACATATACAGCAGCGTTGCAATAACAAGGGCCAACACGATCGCCGCTGGCAGCACCTTTTCTGGATTTTCAATTTCTTCAGCAATATTTACCATATCTTCAAAACCGATATAGGCGTAAAAAGCCAAAAAGCTGCCTAACAGAATCCCTGTTGCCACGGAGCTGTCCATGTCCCTGCCGACCGGTAGATTTGTAACCGCCAAACCGCCCAACCCATCACTGGCCACATACACCACGTATACGAGCCCGCAGACCTCCAATACCGTGATGATTATAACGACCCAGGCAGACTGCTTTATTCCCCAAATCGCCACGACACTTATAGCAATCACAAAAATAGTAATCAACGCAAATGATGGCAGGGCAACAAAAACCTGCGCATATCCTACAATTCCTGTCGCCATAGTCGCCGCAGAAACAACACCGGTCAAAACAACCAACAAACCCACAGTCATTGTCAGTGACTTGCAACCAAACGCCTCTTCGACATACACCGCTTCGCCAGCACTTTTTGGAAAACGCGCACTGAGTTCTGCATAGCTAAACGCTGAAAATATCGCAATCACCGCCGCCACAATAAAAGACAGCGGTGCCGCGTAACCCGCTAAACCGGCAACTTCTCCAATCAACACATAAATGCCGGCACCCAGTATGGCTCCGACACCAAAAAACGTGACTGTAGTAAACCCTAGACTGCGCTGCAGCGAAACCTGCTTTTTCATCATGTCATTCTTATGCACCGACATCCCACAGACAATTTCTGCGAGCCACCATCTCCAGCAGTCCATTCTATTTCGGTTTGTTTTCTCAGAGGCATCGACGCCTCAACCCTCGGCTATTGATTAATAACTTCTCTTACTCGAACAGCCAAAACATCACAATTTGTGTGATGTAAAACACCATTAGCCGTTGAACCCAAAAGCCGCTTAAGCCCATGGCGACCATGAGTGCCCATCACAATTAAGTCAGCGTCACTTCGCTCCGCCTGTTCGACAATAATATCAATCGGCCTACCGAAAACAATTTTTATCAGCGATTTACTAAGACCAACACTTTCAACCAACTCTGAAAGCTGCGCGAACAATACTTCCTGTAGCTGCATTTCTGAAATAGGCACAATATAATCCGACCATTGGCTATACGGCGAAACCGGCGTTTCGGCAACATGAAGAATGATGATTTCAGCACCGCCCTGTTCAGCAATATCACTTGCCGCCTCCAATACCTGTTCGGTTTCACTCGATATATCGACTGCTGTCAGTATTTTCTTATACGTCGTCATACGCCACCCCTACTTGTTCAACACAATTTATCTAACCACTCATAACAGTGTCTACGCGATGGTAGACAACCACCTTGACAGGAATCAACAAACAGAACGGAAATTTGAAAACGGACGGGACAAATAAGATGATCTTAAACGGCTATTGCAGGATTACGTGAGGGGCTCAGTGTCCACGTTAGATCAGCTGTTCGGCTTAGCCGCTAGGGAAGAATAATCTGGCGTTGCACCACGTTTCTATATTGAAACAGGGGACCATAAAAGATCGGTCCGCCTGAGTCATTTAGATTTCATACCGCTAATCGAAGATGATTACATGACACAATCAGCTACTCATTACTTGTCAATTCCGCCAAGGCATAGATACTTGATTTCAAGGTAATCCTCAAGCCCATACTTCGAGCCCTCTCTGCCGTTCCCTGATTCTTTAACACCGCCAAAAGGAGCCATTTCATTGGAAATAATCCCTTCGTTAACACCAACAATCCCGTATTCAAGCCCTTCAGAAACACGCCAAATTCGACCGATGTCCCGCGTGTAAATATACGATGCCAGACCTACTTCTGTATCATTAGCCAGTTCCAGTGCCTCTTCCTCACTGCTAAACCGAATGAGCGGAGCTACCGGTCCAAATATCTCCTCTTTAAATACGCGCATATCCCGGGTGACATTGGTCAAAATTGTCGGCTCGACAAAACTGCCGCCCAAGCTGGAAGCACCACCACCGATTATCGCGTCTGCACCTGACGCCAACGCCTCATCAATCATCTCACAAACATCTTTCGCGGCTTTCTGATCGATCAACGGGCCAATGGTAACGCCCTCTTGTTTCCCATCGCCAATAACTAACGCATTCACCGCAACCAATAATTTTTTGGCAAACTCGTCATATACCGCATCTTGTACCAGCAGCCGATTGGAACACACACAGGTTTGTCCGGCGTTGCGATATTTTGAGGCCATCGCTCCTGCCACGGCCTCATCAATATCAGCATCGTCAAAAACAATAAACGGGGCATTGCCACCCAGCTCCATCGAGGTGCGTTTAACGGTATTCGCACACTCCTTCATTAATTGCTTACCGACGGGTGTCGAGCCGGTGAACGTCACTTTTCGAATACGCGAGTTGCCGGTGATTTCAGCACCGATTTCAGCGGTCTTTCCGGTAATAACACTAATAACACCAGCGGGGATACCTGCACGCTCCGCTAAAACAGCAAGCGCATATGCTGACAACGGTGTTGCATTTGCCGGCTTGCAAACCACCGTACAGCCAGCAGCAAGTGCAGGAGCCAGTTTTCGAGTTAGCATTGCACAGGGGAAATTCCATGGCGTAATCGCACCGACCACACCAATGGGCTGCTTAATCACAATCAATCGTTTGTCGTTGCTGGGCTGCGGGATGGTATCGCCATAAATACGCTTGGCCTCTTCGGCAAACCACTCAATATAGTTCGCGCCGTAGGCAATCTCTCCTTTTGCTTCCGCCAGAGGTTTGCCTTGCTCGGCGGTCAAAATTTCTGCGAGATCATCTTGATTATCCATTATCAAATTGAACCAGGCTCGCAGCAGCGCAGCGCGCTCTTTCGCGGTGGTCAGTTTCCACTGCAAATGTGCTCTATCAGCGGCCTCTATCGCTCGACGAGTCTCTGCCACCCCACATTTAGCAACTTCAGCAATGACTTCACACGTTGAAGGGTTGGTAACGGCAAGTGTTTCACCGCTATCAGCGTTTATCCATTCACCGTTGATATAAGCCTGGGTTGCCAGCAAAGACGGGTCTTTCAATAGTAACGACATTTTTTTCCCCTAAAATTTATCCGGTGAAAATAGCATATTTCGCGGCGATGCCCTAGCCTGAATACCTACGAAAATGATAAATAATGGCTAGCGAAAAGCCGACATGTGATTATAATGAGGAGCGTTTCGAGACGAACAAACAGCCGCCACCATCAGCGATAAACCCTAATGACACAGCAAAACCATAGCTTAGACACCCAAAAACTAGCCTCTTATCTTGAATGCCACGTGCCTGGATTTAAAGGCCCTTTAACAGCGGAAAAATTTCCCGGGGGACAGTCGAATCCTACCTACGCCATCAACGCCGAAAGCGGCCGATATGTGCTGCGACGCAAACCAGCTGGAACCCTATTGAAATCAGCCCACGCCGTTGACCGAGAGTTTAAGGTCATTCAGGCGCTGGAACATACGGATGTGCCTGTCGCCAAGGTCTACCACCTCTGTGAAGATGAGTCCGTTATTGGCAGCATGTTCTTCTTGATGGAATTTATTGACGGCGTTGTTCACTGGGACGCCACTCTGCCAGACCTCAACAACGAACAACGCCGTAGTATGTATGACGAAATGAACCGTGTCTTAGCCGCCATGCACTCAGTTGATATTGATGCTGTGGGACTCTCTGAGTTTGGTAAACCGGGAAACTATTTTGAACGCCAAATAGGTCGTTGGAGCAAACAATACCGGACAACTGAAACCGGCACCATTGACGCTATGGAACAATTATTGAAATGGCTACCCGACAATTTGCCCGCAGATGACGGCAAGGTCAGCCTCGTTCACGGCGACTATCGGTTGGACAATATGATGTTCCACCCTACTGAACCGAGAATACTCGCGGTCGTAGATTGGGAGTTATCGACGCTAGGTCACCCCTACGCCGACCTTGCTTACCAATGCATGCAATGGCGATTGCCACCCAGCGGCACCCTGTCGGGACTTCATGGACAGGACAGGACGGCGCTGGGAATTCCAACAGAAGAAGAATATGTGGCCCGCTACTGTGAGCGCATGGGGATTGACACGATTGAGAACTGGACCTTCTATCTCGCTTTTAGTTTTTTCCGGTTGGCCGCGATCCTGCAGGGCGTGAAGAAACGTGCTATCGACGGCAATGCATCCAGTGATCAAGCGCTGGAGATGGGAGCGCTAGTCGAACCGTTGGCGATGGCTGCAACAACGTTGATTTCCGACAGCGAGTAGAATAATGGTCATAGAAATGTTGAACTTTGCTACACTCGGCAAGTCAGTATGTTCATAGTGAGACAATAAACAGGGATGCAATACAACTAATGGCTAATAAACTCTTTCCCACACTCGTCATTGGTGTTGGCGCTGCCGCTGTAGTCGCTATCGGCTGGTTTATATACAGTACCGACCAACACAGTAAGATTGAGCCTTTAAATTCCGTACAAAAAACCTCGATCGCGGACAATCAAATAACACAGGATTCACTCCCTGTTAATTCTGACAACGATGCTTTAATAGAAGAACCGGCACCTATAAAGA
>CAYNZI010000258.1:0-4758 GCA_964401565.1 uncultured Spongiibacteraceae bacterium | reverse complement strand
GCGCCGGCTCATGATGCCGTGGTGGCGGCGCCAGATACCGTCGATACAGACGGGACTAAAACGGGGTTTTTCTCGCGGCTGAAGCAGGGGTTAAGACGTACCACTGACAGTTTTTCCAGTGGTATGGGTACGCTTTTTTTGGGTAAAAAAGAGATTGACGAGGAACTGCTGGAAGAGCTGGAAACGCAATTGTTGGTTGCTGATGTTGGGGTTGATGCCACCCGGGACATTATGGAAAGTCTTGCGAAACAAGTGTCTCGCCGTGAATTAGCTGATCCACAAGCACTGTACCTCGGGCTACAAAAGGAATTGGCTGAATTGCTTGAGCCGTCGCGTGAGCCATTGCAAATAGACGTGACTAAAAAGCCCTATGTCATACTGGTAGTTGGCGTGAACGGTGTGGGTAAGACGACCACGATCGGCAAACTCAGCAAGCGATTTCAGGCGGAAGGCAAGAGCGTTATGTTGGCTGCTGGTGATACATTTCGCGCAGCGGCTGTTGAGCAGTTGCAAGTGTGGGGAGAGCGGAACAATGTTCCCGTAATAGCACAACACACGGGGGCGGATAGTGCATCGGTGATCTTCGATGCAGTGCAGGCAGCCCAGGCCCGAAAAGTGGATGTGTTAATTGCCGATACGGCAGGTCGCTTGCACAATAAAGACCATTTGATGGAAGAATTGAAAAAAGTTGTGAGGGTTATGGGTAAACTGGACAACACTGCCCCCCACGAAGTGATGCTGGTGTTAGATGCGGGTACCGGGCAGAATGCGCTATCACAAGCTAAGGCGTTTCAAGAGGTGGTAGGCGTGACGGGTATAACGGTCACAAAGCTCGATGGAACCGCTAAAGGTGGTATTATTTTCGCCATCAGTAAACAGCTGCAGTTGCCCATTCGATTTATTGGTGTGGGTGAACAAATCGATGATTTACGCCCGTTTGCAGCAGATGATTTTGTCTCTGCTTTATTTAACATTGAATAGTGTGCGGTAACGAAGTCTCTCAATGATAAAGTTCGATCAAGTCAGTAAGCGTTATCCCGGAGGTCACGAGGCCTTAAAAAGCGTCAGTTTTCATATTGAGCGCAATGAAATGGTATTTTTAACCGGGCATAGTGGTGCCGGTAAAAGTACATTGCTCAAATTAATGATGGTGATGGAGCGGCCTACTCAGGGGCAGGTGCTCATTGATGGTCAAAATCTACGGGACTTAGCTGTTCGAAAAATACCTGCCCTGCGGCGCGATATTGGCGTTGTTTTTCAAAACCACCAGCTGTTATTCGATCGCAGTGTCTATGACAATGTTGCCCTGCCACTTATTATTGCAGGTTACCAGCCACGAGAAGTTGGCCGTCGAGTTCGGGCCGCGTTGGATAAAGTGGGTTTATTAAGTAAAGAAAATCAATTGCCGGTCACCCTGTCCGGTGGTGAGCAACAGCGAGTTGGCATTGCCCGTGCGGTGGTGAATAAGCCTAAAATATTATTAGCCGATGAGCCTACCGGTAACCTCGACCCGGAGCTGTCCGCAGAAATCATGCATTTGTTTGAGCAATTTAATCAAGTTGGTGTCACGGTGTTGATTGCCAGCCACGATCTTAGTTTAATTGCTCGCTTACCCTATCGGATGATGACACTGAGAGAGGGCGCCATAATCTCGGCTCCTGGCTCTGTCGGAGGTGTCGGGTGAATCCGGCCGATGGCAACCCTCACAAGGTCAGGGTCGATAGCCGTGGTTCTCGAAAAGAGAAGGGTGCCAGTCAAAGCCGCACTGGTATTCGTGACAAAATTAGTAGTTACAAAGCCCACCACCAGCTAGTTGCAACTGATAGTTTACTGCGTCTATTGCGTGCACCGGTAGCCAGTTTAATGACATGGTTTGTCATTGGCATTGCCCTGGCATTACCTACCGGCTTATTTGTTGCTTTGGGTAATGTTGAATCAGTCAGTAGCGGTTGGGATGGCGCGGCTCAAATTTCCCTGTTTGTTAACAAGGTGGTGTCGGAATCTGATAGCAGAAAGCTGGCGAAAAAGCTGGAGCTCCGTGAGGATATTGCTGGCGTGGAGTTTATCTCACAAAGCCAGGCGCTAGAGGAATTTCAGTCGTTGTCTGGATATGGTGATGTGCTGGAGCACTTAGATCGAAATCCGCTGCCATCAGTCATTGTTGTACGGCCCGTTGAGCAGGAAACGGCAAAGGCGGCTACAGAGCAGTTATATCAGGAGTTGAAGGCACTGCCTCAGATTGAGCAGGCGATTATTGATCTGGAGTGGGTGCAGCGCCTTTACGGCATCATGGCGCTGGGAAAGCGTATGACATTTGCGTTGGCGGCGTTATTGTCGCTCGGTGTCTTGTTGGTGATTGGCAATACCATCCGATTAGCGATAGAAAGTCGTCGTGACGAAATTGTCATTGTTAAGTTGGTTGGCGCAACCAATGCCTTTGTCCGTCGGCCTTTTCTCTACACGGGTTTATGGTATGGCTTGGGCGGTGGGTTGGTTTCATGGCTAATTATTACGTTTACCGTTATTTGGCTTAGCGGTCCTGTTGCAGATTTGGCTGGACTATACCAAAGTCAATTTGAGTTGATGGGTTTGGGTTTTGGTGAAACACTGCTCTTGTGGTTGGCCAGTGGTGCATTGGGCCTAGCTGGGGCGTGGTTGGCCGTTAGTCGTCATCTTGGGAAAATTGAGCCTCGCTAGGCACTGGCAAGGTGTTTGTCACTGATATTTTTGTATGATTTTAGGTTCTTTTGATTTGGCTCAGCGCCGTTCTCCTCCCGTAAAATATTGCACTGTAATTGCACTGTAATTGCACTATAAAAATCCTATATTGATGAACTTTTTAGTTATTAGCACTCTAACATGATGAGTGCTAATATTACTGTCGATTGAATGGAGATACTTATGAGTACTGCACTACAGACTGTTAATTTGGTTCCTGGGAGTAATCTCAACGCCTACATGCAGACTGTCAATAGCTTTCCGGTATTGACTGCTGAGCGTGAGCGTGAGCTGGCGGAAGAGCTTTACTACCATGAAAATCTAGAGGCTGCACGAGAGTTAGTAATGGCTCACTTACGTTTTGTGGTGCATATTGCACGTTCGTATAATGGTTATGGTCTGCCCTTAGCTGATTTGATTCAAGAGGGTAACATTGGCTTGATGAAGGCTGTTAAGCGTTTCAACCCTGAAAAAGGCGTTAGATTAGTGTCGTTTGCTGTGCATTGGGTTAAAGCTGAAATGCATGAGTATATTCTTCGTAACTGGCGTATTGTTAAAGTGGCTACTACGAAAGCACAACGTAAGTTGTTCTTTAATCTTCGTGGTGCCAAGAAGAAACTTGCATGGTTGAATGAAAAGGAGGCACATGCCATCGCTGAAGACTTAGGCGTCGATATTAAAGAAGTTCGACGCATGGAAAGTCGATTGACCGCATCAGATTTAGGTTTTGACGCCGGTGCAGATGATGAAAATGATGGTATCGTAGCACCCGCGCATTACTTGGAAGATTCTTCTGCCAATCCTGCTGTGTTGCTAGAGGATGCTGATTGGGAGCAAAATAGTAACCAGCATTTGCGTGTGGCGCTAGAGCAGCTGGATGAGCGTAGTCGTGATATTATTCAGGCTCGATGGTTGTCAGACAGCAAATCAACGCTGCATGATTTAGCCGGTAAATACGGTGTTTCCGCTGAGAGGGTAAGGCAGCTGGAAAAGAATGCAATGAAAAAAGTCAGAGCCACAATGGAAGCATAATCGTTTCTACAGGTTTTGAGAAAACCGCCCGAGGGCGGTTTTTTTTGGTATGGGGTTTCATCGATGACAAAAATATTTTTAGTGATTGCAGCAATGAGCGGTTTGATGGCGGTTGTCATTGGTGCGTTTGGCGCTCATGGATTGAAAGGCCGGGTCGCAGAAGACTTGATGGTTATCTATCAGACGGGCGTTCAATATCACTTCTATCATACGTTTGCGCTTTTATGCGTGAGTTTTCTGTTATTGCGCTATCCGCAGGCAGAATTACTCAAATGGAGTGGTGGATTTTTCATCGCGGGAACATTGATATTTTCTGGCAGTCTATACGTTATGGCATTAACAGGATTTCGATGGTTAGGCGCAGTCACCCCCATTGGTGGCGTCGCCTTGATAGTTGGTTGGCTTATGTTGGCCCTGGCCGCTTATAAAGGGTTCGGTGAGTAGTAAGATGGTTAATCAAAAAGATAGCAAAAGCCCGACATCATTGCCGGAAAAATATCGGCGCATTCGGAGCTTCGTATTGCGTACAGGGCGCATGACACCTGGACAACAAAACGCGCATGACAAATTTTGGCCGCAAATGGGGCTGCTACTGAACCATGGTCTGTTTGATTTTTCTCAGGTATTTGGTCGATCTGCACCGGTAAATCTGGAGATTGGGTTTGGTATGGGAGCTTCGCTAGTTACCATGGCAAAAGACGCTCCGGGTGAAGACTTTATTGGTATAGAGGTGCATACCCCGGGTGTAGGAAAGTTACTACATGGGATGGAAGAATTTGGTGTCGATAACATTCGGGTGTTTAGCGACGATGCCGTAGATGTGCTTGAACAATGTATTCCTGACGGGAGCATTGACCGGATTCAAATATATTTTCCCGATCCATGGCACAAGAAAAAGCACCACAAACGCCGGTTGATTCAGCCATTGTTTGTACAGACACTACGGCAAAAATTGAAAGTGGGAGGTGTCATTCACCTAGCCACAGATTGGGAGCACTATGCGGAGCA
>CAYNZI010000257.1:0-4761 GCA_964401565.1 uncultured Spongiibacteraceae bacterium | reverse complement strand
TGATGATACTTGCCCTCGGTAATAGTCAGCTGCGCCGTATGCTCATCGATCAAATTCAAAGTTGCCGGCAAGGTAGGTCGATTTTCCTGACTTAAGTGAATACCTTGTTCTATTTGCTCGATGGCGTCCGGCGTGATCGGGTCGAGAGTTTCAACCCGGTAGGTTTTTTTACAGTGACTTTTCGGTGACGTGATGCGATGACACCATTGGCCGTCGTCAGACACTAACAACAACCCTGTGGTATCAATGTCCAGGCGACCCGCAATATGCAACTGATCAACATTATCCTCATCAAACAACTCCAAAGCGGTCAAGTGCTGCCTGTCTTTGGTAGCAGAAATATAGCCATCGGGTTTGTGCAACATAAAATAACGAAAACTGGCAGACCGGAGTTGTTTGCCGTTAACCACGATTACCGCGTTATTATCAACGTCCACTCGCGGGTCTACAACAACATTACCCGCCACCAACACATGTCCGGTGCGAATGAGCCTCTTGCCCTCACTCCTTGAATAATCCGTAACCTGGGACAAATATTTATCCAGACGCATGCGACTTAATTCCGTATCAGGATTTGATAAAATCGATCAGCCATTCTGCCACCCGCTGCCGATCAGTTGGCAAGTTCAGTGAGCTGATTCCCCGGCGATAGACGTCATCACCCACAATGTCTTTTCGCAAGTTCAGTAATCCACGGGCAAAATCCGGAGAAAATTCCGGGTGCCCCTGAATTGTGAGAATGTGATTCTCCAGCTGACACATAGCAATGGGGCAAAACGACGTTCCGCCCAACACCGTAGCTCCAGCAGCCGGAATCACCACTTGGTCCTGATGACTAAACCACAGACAATAGCCATCAGTTTCAGCCGCGTATCGATTGTTATGATCAAAAAATCTGACAGTATCGCTACCAACCCCCCAACCCTTGTGAGATTTTTCGGCTTTACCATCGAGCGCATGAGCAACCATCTGATGGCCAAAGCAAATGCCTAACAGTTTTTTTCGGGCTTTATGGAGAGTACGGACAAAATCGGCTAGCTGGCGAATCCAATCCACGTCATCATAAACACTGGCTTTGCTGCCGGTGATTAAATAGGCGTCAACCTCATCAATATTCTGTGGATAGTCTCCGTGCTGCACCTCATAAGAGACTATCTCTAATGTCGGTTCCACCGCTCGCAGAAGACGGGTGAACATATCGGGATATTCACCAAACTCATCAACCAATTCAGACCGAACATCATCGGATTTCAAAATACCTAACTTCACGTTTCCCCACCCCACATTCGACTTACACCGATGATTTTCTACTAAAAAATGGCTAACTGCGCTTCATCTTTAATGGTTCTCGACAAAGGTTGCCACCCCTCGACACCAGACAGTAACTGATGAAACATTGCAGCCTGTTCAGGCGCCCGCTCATTGTCCGGAGTATGAATAAAAACAGTGGGCTTAATACCCTGCTGAGCCCATTGAGTTATTTTTTCGACCCAAGGTAATAAATATTGCTGGTTGTGGTGAAAATCAGAACTGCCAATAAACCGAATAACAGGATCATTGGCGGTAGCAATGGCATGAACGGGCAAGCGCGGCTTTTTCCGATGAGCGTCTTTTTCCTGTTCCGTCACGGCAGGCTTACTGAATAAGGCTCGACTATCAAAACAAACCCGATCGACATTGCACGACTGCAATAAGTGATTCAGCGCCGTTTCTTCATCACCTCGATTAAAGAAATCCAGATGACGAACCTCTACCGAGTACTGAAAACTACCGGGTAATTGCTTTAAGAATTTTTCCAGATCATCTAATTGTCGCGGCTCAAAACTATCCGGAAGCTGGATCATGAATGCGCCGAGATTATCTGACAGTGGCTCGACCCGCTTAAGAAATTCCGACAGTTCGACGCCGCAGTAACGCAAAAAATTTTCATGGGTTATTTTACGAGGGAATTTGAAATTAAATCGAAAGCCCGTTTGAACTTGCTCTTTCCACCCCTTAACAACATCAACGCTCGGCAGTGCATAAAATGTGGTGTTGCCTTCCACCGCACTAAATACCGAGGAATAGTGCCGCAGGAAATTTTTACTCGTTGCGCCCCGAGAAAACAAACCACCAATCCATTGACGATTAGACCACATAGGCAAACCGAGATAGTACAAGTCCATAGACGACACCATAAAGCGATTAATGCTCCCGGGTAGCGCGAAACCGCACATCGGGCCAACGCTCTTCCATCAACTGTAAATTCACCCGCGTTGGCGCAAGATACGTTAAATGACCACCGCCATCCAGTGCCAGGTTATCTGACGCTTTCTTTCTAAATTCCTGCATCTTTTTATCGTCATCACAATCTACCCAGCGGGCCGTGTAAACACTGACCGGCTCATACACGGCCTCAACTTTATACTCATCTTTCAAGCGGTAGGCGACAACCTCATATTGCAGCTGACCAACAGCGCCAACAATCAGGTTGGCGTTGCTCAAAGGCATAAATACTTGCGTCGAACCCTCTTCCGATAGCTGCTGTAAACCCTTCTTCAGTGCTTTCATTTTCAGCGGATCTTTCAACCGAATCAGGCGAAACATCTCAGGCGCAAAGTGCGGAATACCTGTGTATTTCAAACTCTCGCCTTCAGTAAATGTATCCCCTATCTGAATTGTTCCGTGATTGTGCAAACCAATAATATCGCCGGAACTCGCCTCCTGCACAGCTTCCCTCTCACCGGCCATAAACGTCACTGCATCGGCTATTTTCACATCCTTGGCAATCCGCACATGCCTCATTTTCATGCCCTTGTGATAGGTTCCAGAGCAAATTCGCATAAACGCAATACGGTCGCGGTGTTTGGGGTCCATATTGGCCTGAATTTTAAACACAAAACCACTAAACTCGCTCTCATCAGGATTAACCACTCGTGTAGCCGTAACCCGAGGTAAAGGTGGCGGCGCCCACTCGACAAAACCATCAAGCATTTCCCTCACACCAAAATTGGACAAGGCGGTGCCAAAAAATACCGGCGTCAAGGTACCCGCCAGATATTGCTCAACATTAAATTCGTGACTGGCTCCACGAACCAGCTCTACTTCATCGACATAGTCGTCGTAGTACACTCCTAGCAGTTCCCGAGCCTGGTCGCTGTCCAGGCCCTGAATCTGAACATCATCCGTCATCACATTACTTTGACCTTGACGAAAAACATGAATCACGTCGGTGTAAAGGTTATATACACCTTTAAACTCCTTACCCATGCCAATAGGCCAGTTAATGGGCGCTCCTTTGATTGACAATACCGCTTCAATTTCATCTAACAAATCAATTGGGTCGCGTATATCGCGGTCCATTTTGTTAACAAAACTCAATATCGGAGTATCCCGCAGGCGGCAGACATCCATCAATTTAATCGTTCTGGCCTCCACCCCCTTCGCTCCATCGACAATCATCAAGGCCGAATCAACAGCCGTTAATGTGCGGTAGGTATCTTCAGAGAAATCTTCGTGTCCCGGTGTGTCCAGTAAATTAACCATTCGACCTTTATAGGGAAACTGCATCACTGACGAGGTCACTGATATCCCACGCTCCTGCTCCATACCCATCCAATCGGATGTCGCGTGACGATCTGATTTTTTACCTTTAACGGTACCGGCCACCTGTATCAGCTTCCCTAACAACAATAACTTCTCAGTTATCGTTGTTTTACCCGCATCGGGGTGAGAAATGATAGCAAATGTTCTACGTCGTTGAATTTGTTGAATAAAATCACTATCTGCCATCCCAAAAGCCCTAATTTGTACTTGTTTGTTAAGTTAACCTTTCAGCACGACCAAAAGGCGCACCATTCTACCTAATAACCAGTAATCCATAAATCAATCACCGCTTAATATACTTTCCAGTGCCGCACAGTGTTGCTGGTAATCTTTGTTTCTTTCATTCCTGAATTTCTCTAAATTCAGGAGCTTCCACTTAACCGAGGGGAAGTTTTGAAAGTCATGAATCCCCCAATCAGGCTCTAACCGATTAACACTGAGCAAAAACGCCCTGTCTTCGTCGCTCAGACATCCATTAACCAGATCAATTAACTGTAAGCGTGTTTGCTCGTACTCGTCATAAGAGAACGCAATCACACTCATGCCTTCAAACTGGTTTTCAAAGGCAGTGCGCTGATCCTGTAGCCTTGGCTTTAACAGTTCATGCGTAGGGCGATTGCTATTCACAAGCCCATAAACCAACCCTTTTTTTATCTCATCTGTCAGACCTTCATTCTCAAGCAATAGCTTGATATCGAATAAATCACGCGGATGCTGTCTATCCAAAGCCGCACATATCTTACCGCCATAGAGCTGTGACATAGGCACAATCGTCATAGCACAAAAAGCGTCAAACTGCTCTTGTGCAGCGTCGCAAAGCAGCGCTTTGGTAGGCTCACCCAAAAGACCACGCCCAACCATATTGACTTCAATCTTAATTTGCGTACCACTGTCCGAGATTTGCAGCTTACAAACTTTATCCTTATGAACAATACGTATAGCTGGTTTTAACCCTTCTATGCGCCCCTTTATACGGACAAGCGCGTCATTGATACCTATTAGGCTTTCAGCACGTTCCTGTATCAGGATATAAGTCAAATCAATATCAACTGACAACCTTGGCATATCACGCACAAACAGGTTGATAGCTGTGCCTCCGTGCATGGCAAAGCATTCTTCTTTGGCGACTTCTGGCAAAACATCCACCATGAGCCTAACTTGTTGCTTGTAGGCTTC
>CAYNZI010000256.1:0-4780 GCA_964401565.1 uncultured Spongiibacteraceae bacterium | reverse complement strand
AACGTATTGTGGCAGTCTTATTCTGCCCGCTCGCTGAGGTCTGAAAAAAATGTGTTTCAAACCACATTGAATAAACCGGGAGCATCGCAATACGAAATCATTCCAGGTTATTTTGCATACCATCACATGGTCTCTTGGGAAATTACAGACGACAAGCCACAACTGCTCACCTTTACTGTGCTTGAAGACAATCTACCCATTCTTAAAAATATCGACCTTCTTCAACAGACCTTGCGGTTTTGGCTATTTGCTATCGGCTTATTGCTAATTACCCTTCTTATGCTGATTTTGCGATGGGGCACCAAACCACTAAGACAGCTTGCCCTTAATCTCAAACTGATTGAGAGCGGAGCAAAAAACCGAATTGAAGGAAGCTACCCCGTAGAATTTTATCAGGTGACCACTAACTTGAATCAGCTCATCGACAGTGAGCGCCGACAGCGAGAACGTTATCACTCCACCCTTGCCGATCTCGCCCACAGTTTAAAAACGCCACTCGCTGTTATTCATACTGAGCTCGATAACAATCACAACCCTCTCATTGCCGAGCAAACCCAGCGGATGGACGAGATCATAAAACATCAACTACAACGCGCCGTCGTCGCCAGCCCCCATCAGCTAATAGAAGCCATCTCGGTTGAGATGTGCACTGATCGTCTTGTCAGTGCCATGAAAAAAGTTTACGCGGAAAAACAATTGCAATTTGAAGTCAATATCGTAAAAAATACGGTGTTTAAAGGCGATCAGCGCGATTTAATGGAAGTACTGGGTAATTTAATAGACAATGCTTGCAAAGCGAGCGACAGCACAGTAGAAGTGGTGGCAAATAACATGTCACCAGGCCTAAACATTGAGATTCACGATGACGGCAGCGGAATACCGATATCCGCCAGAGAAAGCCTTATAAAACGAGGCCATCGGGCTGATACACGTTACGCCGGCCAGGGTATTGGTCTTGATGTTGCTAACGACATTATTGAGAGTTACAACGGCAAATTAGAAATAGCGCAATCGTTTCTGGGTGGAGCACTGATAACCATTAGACTACCGCAAGTAAATCAAACTCATGGCCAATGAAATAACAGAAACCGGCAAAGAAAGAATTTATCGAATAATTTTTGGCACCGACACGCCGTCTGGTCGTCTTTTCGACATACTACTTATTGCGGCCATTCTCCTGAGTGTTGCCGCCGTCATCCTCGATTCTATTGAATCCTGGCAGCTAAGTTATGCCACTGAACTACATATTGTTGAATGGTTTTTCACCATCCTGTTCACTTCTGAGTATCTGGTGAGAATCTATTGCTCACCCAACCCCAAAGCTTATATCACCAGTTTTTACGGTATTGTGGACCTTGCGGCAATTTTACCCACCTACATTTCACTGCTATTCCCCACAGCGAGCCTACTGCTGATTATCCGCCTGCTCCGTGTATTGAGGATTTTCCGTGTGCTGAAGCTTTTACAGTACAGTGGTGAGGCCAATATATTGATGCGTTCGATGTTAATGGCAAGGCGTAAAATTTTCGTATTTCTATTTTCTGTAATGATTTTAGTGACTATATTTGGCTCACTCATGTACGTCATCGAAGGGCCTATTTTCGGTTTTACCAGTATTCCTCGTGGCATCTACTGGGCTATAGTAACTGTCACCACAGTAGGATACGGAGATATCACACCACAAACAGTGCTGGGGCAAATGGTTGCAGCATTGACCATGTTGACAGGTTACGCAATTATTGCCGTACCGACCGGCATAATCAGTGCAGAACTGATAACAGAGATGCAGAGAGACCGAAGCAGCGGACGCTGTAGCAATTGTGAGCGATCAGACCACGAGGCTGACTCACGCTACTGCCGCCATTGTGGAGCCGAGTTAAACCCAGACAATGAGGAATCAAGCGATAACTCTCCACCTGACAGGCATCGTCACTAGCGCATTGATCCGACATCGTGGCCGACCCGTTAGATGGAAACACCCTGCACCTGACCGCCCCCCGACTGCCGCGCGTTTTGAAGCATATCACCCGCTTCGTCAATCAAGTCCCGGTAATGTTTGTCTCTCGATGGTTCAATCGTTGCCACCCCTGCGCTTGCAGACAGCAGCCCTACTTCGGCAACGGTTCCAAACGTCGTGCCTAAAAGAGCAATGCTCTCGGTCATCCGCGTCGCGAGCAACAATGCATTATTCAATTCTGTACCCGGCAGAAGGATATAAAATTCATCACCATCGTAGCGCGACACCATATCCCCCGCTCTATTGATGAGATTATCGAGCACATTAGCGACCTGCTTGAGCATATCGTCACCCGCACCGATACCGAATTGATCGTTAAACGCTGAAAAACTATCCATATCAATTCTGATCAAAGACAGCGGATAATATTCTCGCAAGCTACGTCGCCATTCCACATCAAGATACTCATCCAAACGTGCCCTATTAGCCACCGAAGTAAGCGCGTCCAACGACGCAATTTCAACCAATAATTGAGTTTTAGCAGTGAATTCCCGAAGAACTTTCACTCGCGCCGCCACCACCAAGGCTGGCGTCGACTTGAAAATAAAATCTACCGCACCCGCCTGTAGCCACAAATTGATATCATCGCCCTCATCACCCAGAACGATTAACGGAATACCTCTAGTTTCATTGTCAGTCTTCAGCCATTTAAAAAAATCATCAACACCATTGTTCACACTATGGATATCTACAATGATGCAGTCGACCCTCTCGTTGTCTGACGTTATATCGATAACCTGATTTGCATCCGCGGCCTGCAGGAGGGTCAGTTGATGCTGTAAATCTACAAATAGTTGCGCTTGTAAAACAGCTTCCTGGCCCAGTACCAGAACGGTGGTTTTAGAAACCATAAAAAACTTTCCCCTTAAGGACAGATCCAACGACACTCTTCAGCACACGTTAGTTAACTTTGCCGCACTATTCAATGCAACCACCAGCTGAAATTGCCAATGACTCCACACACATGACAAGATGGTCATACAAAAGTGCTCACATCGTAAGAAATCACCGGACAGAATATACCTCTTTAGATATACTCTGGCGCTATTTAATTAGCTAACTAATTCACGAAGGACAACCATGCAACTAGCTCGACTGACAACACATCTAGGCAACCGATATATTACCGCTGCACTATTGGCGACTTTCACGCTACCCGCCGCCGCCCAGACAATCAGTGACACGATGGAAACTGTCACTGTCACGGCATCTCGCAGCGAGCAGCCCTTGAATGCATCATCGGCCAGCTTATCCATTGTGTCAGAAGATGATTTACTGACCATCAGCCACATCCACATAAGCGAAGCCCTGTCACGGGTTCCGGGAGTATGGGTGAGCCGCGGTAACGGCCAAGAGCACCTCACAGCCATCCGCTCGCCGGTTTTAACCGGTGCCGGTAGCTGCGGGTCTTTCACTGTTGCTGAAGACGGTATTCCGGTCCGTGCAACCGGGTTTTGCAATGTCAATCAACTGTTTGACCTCAACACAGAACAAGCCCAGCGCATTGAAGTATTACGCGGCCCCGGTACCGTACTACATGGATCAGACGCACTTCACGGTGTCATCAATGTCATTACCAAAGCGCCAGCAAGCGAACAGGAAACCCTGGTCAGCTTCGAAGCGGGGTCAAATGACTTCTACCGGACCAAGGTCAGCCAGAGTGGCACGAATGGCGAGCACGGCTACCGTCTTAATTTCAATGGTCTAACTGATGGTGGCTACAAAAATGATTCAGGCTTTGATCAGCAAAAAATGACCGCCCGCCACGACTTCAACCGCAACAACATCTCGGTCCAATCACTTTTGAGTGTTAATAATCTCAATCAGGAAACAGCCGGTTACGTTGAAGGAGAAAATGCTTATAAAGACGACGACCGTAAGCGCGAAAATCCCAACCCCGAAGCATTCAGAGACACGCAATCCTACCGCCTGCAAAGCCAATTGACGCTGGAACTTGATAATGGCGGTGCGTTTATCGCCACTCCCTATGCGCGTTACACGAACATGGAGTTTCTAATGCACTTTTTACCCGGCACCCCGCTGGAGGAAAATGGCCAAAAAGGAGTGGGGGTACAAACAGCTTACATCCGCCCGATCAATCAGAACCTGACGTTAACTCAAGGTTTTGACGCGGAGTACACCGACGCCTTTCTCAAGCAATCTCAAGCATCGGGGTTTTCGTCATTCCCACAGGGGAGGCAATATGACTACGAGGTCACCGCAAAATTACTGGCAGCCTTCATCACCGCCGACTATCAGCTACTACCCACAACAACACTATCAGCAGGTACTCGGTACGAATACCTTGAATACGATTACGACAACCGCATGATCGATGGCAACACAGCAGAAGACGGTTCAGAGTGTACTGGCGCCCTCGGCTGCCGCTATACAAGGCCATCAGACAGTACTGACGATTTTGACAACTGGTCGGTCAACGCCAGTATCAACCACCAAATTAGCGACTCGCTAACGGGTGTTGTAAGGCTTGCCCATGGCTTTCGAGCACCTCAAGCCACAGAGATGTACCGACTGCAAAATGGCCAGACAGACGCAAACCTTGATTCAGAAGAAATCAATAGTATAGAAATGGGACTCCGGGGTGCTCGCGAGAACGTCAGTTTCAGCCTGACAACATTTTTTATGAAGAAAACAAATGCCATTTTCCAGTCCTCAGACCGCCTAAATCTCGCCAATGGGCAGTCGGAGCATTACGGACTCGAATATGATGTGGTATGGCAGTTCTCGCCACAATGGGATCTT
>CAYNZI010000255.1:0-4781 GCA_964401565.1 uncultured Spongiibacteraceae bacterium | reverse complement strand
TCTGAACCAAGGCTTGTCCCTGACCTACAGATCATGATCGACAACGCTGAGGATGTATTCAACGAGCTACTCAGCGCTGCCCGAGAAAAAGATATTCAGACTAACAACAACCAACAATAAATGGAGCCATAATGTCGACACAAAATTTTGTTACCCGCTATCCCAAAAAAATCTTAATTCCCGATGGTGCCAGTGTAGAGATTCGCATTATGACGGCCGGTGACAAAGATGCGATTCTGGCATTTTCCCAAGCACTGCCGCAAGAAGACCTGCTCTTTTTGCGCGTTGATCTCACTCAGCCAGAAGTTGTCGACGAATGGATAAATAATATTGAGAGTGGCTTTTCAACATCACTGGTCGTCTTTGATGATGACGAAAATTTAGTCGGATACGCTACGGTTCACCGTGACCCAGCACCTTGGACTCGTCGCGTCGGCGAACTGCGAGTGAATGTAAGCAGTAGTTATAGAGCGCGTGGGTTGGGTAAAAATCTAACTTCCGAAATTTTCGACGTTGCCCAGAGCATCGGCATTAAAAAACTACTGGCCAATATGACGCCAGATCAGCATGGTGCTCAGGCGGCCTTTCGTCGTTTAGGGTTTGTTCCGGAAGCGCTGCTTGCTGATTATGTCGAAGATCGCAATGGCACCTGTCGCGACCTAGTTATCATGTCCTATGACATTGACGGACATACCGATCGAGTTGACGACCTGGTTCGCATATAAATCTCAACAATAGGGTGTCCGTTTCAGGTTTTCACGTCTGGCTAACAGACTGAAACCCAAACGGCACGCCTTATAGGCGCAAGACCAAAACACAACTAAAGTTACAGCACCGCACACAGTTTAATGCGCTATTCGCCGCTATAGTGACGGTTTCAGTAGCTGCTGAAGGGCCGACAATGCCAACGGCTCCAGCCCCTCCCCGCCACACTCAATATATTGCAAAATTTGCTGTTTCATTGGCCCGGCCCAAAAACGTTGAATATGGTCTGCAGCCTTTTCAATCACGAATTGCTCGCTCTCACCCGCCGCAATATTGTTGGCGATCTGATTGGCCATTTTTATCAGATGCTCAAGTTCAGCAGTTACCATTAACGATTATCCTCAATCAATCGCTGATGACCGGTATACGCAACGTGTCTATGCTCGCGTGAAAAACCCACCAGAGTGATACCCGACTTTTCAGCCATGTCTATTGCCCGTGATGTAGGCGCGGACACCGCTACAACAATTTCGATATTTGCCCGTGCTGATTTTTGCAGTATTTCGTAACTAGCACGACTGGAAATCAATAAAAATCCTGAGTTCCGAAAGCCATCACCCGGAATCAACGTCCCTATCAACTTGTCCAGTGCATTGTGCCGGTCGATATCTTCACACACGGTAATGATCGCACCATTTTCATCACACCAGGCCGCGCCGTGAACGGCTCCCGTCAGCAGCTGTACTGGCTGCGATGCATCCAATGCCCTAGTCGCTCGAAATATAGCCTGATGGGAAACAGTCGCCTGTTGCGTTACCGCAGGGGGATCTACAACAAGCTGATTTAACGACTCGGCCCCACATATGCCACAACCGGTCCGACCAGCCAACATACGTCGCCTCGACTTCAACTGTCCAAAACGCTGATGACTAATAGTCAGGGAAACCTCTATACCATTGGATAAAAATTGCGTGTCTATCGCATAAATTTCGTCGCAGTGGTCAACAATCCCTTCAGACAAACTAAAACCCAATGCGAATGCCTCCAAGTCCCTTGGGCTCGCCATCATAACCGCATGAGAAACACCGTTATAAACGAGTGCAACAGGAGTTTCTTCAGCGACAAAGTCATCCGAATAATCACCATCGACTTTTGGCCATGCACAAATGGCTCTGGTCAATACACTGTGCTGAGCAGCAATACCTACAGTAACAGCTTCGTCTTTCGACCGGTTCATGGCAAAACCTCTTCACCCATCAATCCACGTTGCGTGACAGAAAAGACATCATGGTCGCTTTGCCAACTCGATGCCTCCGTGACTTTTTTGAGCTCAACCGCTGTCACTTTATACTCCGGGCAATTCGTCGCCCAATCGGAATTATCGGTGGTAACAACATTTGCACCACTCTCAGGGTGATGAAATGTGGTGTAGACAACACCCGGTTGTACTCGCTCAGTCACGTTGGCGGTCAGTGTTGTTTTACCCGCCCTGCTAGACACCTGCACCAAATCACCGGCTGTAATCCCCCGATCTTCGGCATCGTGGGGATGAATTTCCAGTAAGTCTCTATCATGCCAGTCAACATTAGCAGTACGCCGTGTTTGAGCGCCTACGTTGTATTGCGACAAAATGCGTCCGGTTGTTAGCAACAATGGAAAACGTTTATTAACTTTTTCGTCCGTTGCTACGTATTCGGTAACAGCGAAGTGACCCTTCCCGCGAACAAATTCGTCGACGTGCATAATAGGTGTGCCATCAGGCTTGGCACTATTACAAGGCCACTGCAACGACCCTTCTTGCTCCAAACGCTGATAACTAACACCACTAAATGTGGGTGTCAAAGACGCAATTTCATCCATAATTTCTGAAGGATGATTGTAGTGCATAGAATAACCAAGCGCATTTGACAAAGCGATTGTGCCTTCCCAATCTGCTTTGCCGCCAAGCGGCGACATCACTTTTCGAACGGGCGATATCCTGCGCTCAGCGTTGGTGAAGGTCCCATCTTTTTCCAGAAATGATGCCCCGGGTAGAAACACATGTGCAAACTTTGCCGTCTCGCTGAGGAATAAATCCTGCACTATCAAACAATCTAAGTTTCGCAGCGCTTGCTCCACATGCTTTGTGTTAGGGTCAGACTGAGCGATATCTTCGCCCTGACAATACAGCCCCTTGTAATGGCCTGCCACCGCGGCATCAAGCATATTGGGAATTCTATAACCCGGCTCATGGTCAAGCGTGACGCCCCATGCCTGTTCAAATTGGTGACGAACAGCGTCGTCAGAAATATGCCTATAACCCGGCAACTCATGGGGAAAAGAACCCATATCACAGGAGCCCTGCACATTGTTCTGCCCACGAAGTGGATTCACTCCAACACCTTCTCGACCGATATTTCCGGTCAACATCGCCAGATTCGCAATACCCATCACCATGGTTGAGCCCTGACTATGCTCGGTTACTCCAAGACCATAATAGATGGCGCCATTGCGGGCATTCGCATACACCCGTGCGGCTTCACGTAACTGTTCAGCGGGAATACCGGTAATATCTGCCATGGACTCCGGCGAGTTACGCTCTTCCATAACAAAGGCTTTCCAACGGCCAAAAGCCGCTAATTCACAACGCTGTTCGATAAATTCTGTCGCCTCCAAACCCTCGCTGACAATGACATGGGCAATGGCATTAATGAACGCGACATTGGTGCCGGGTAGCAACTTCAAATGGTGTGGCGTGTTAACGTGAGGGCTTTTCACTAAATCAATCCGTCGCGGATCAACAACGATCAGTTTCGCCCCCTCACGCAAACGTTTTTTTAGTCTCGACGCAAAAACCGGATGAGCATCGGTTGGATTGGCACCGACCACCATCACAACATCGGCGAGTTCAACAGAGTCGAACGTTTGAGTTCCCGCCGATTCCCCCAGTGTGGCTTTCAAGCCATAACCCGTCGGTGAGTGACAAACTCGAGCGCAGGTATCAACATTATTATTGCCAAATGCCGCCCTCACTAACTTTTGAACCAGATAGGTTTCTTCATTGGTACAGCGAGATGACGTAATGCCGCCAACACTGTTTCTTCCGTACTGTTGCTGAATCGTCTTGATGCGACTCGCCGCAAAATTCACCGCATCATCCCAGGAAACCTTCTTCCAAGGGTCATCGATACTGTCACGAATCATTGGCGTGGTAATCCGGTCTTCATGCGTGGTATAACCAAAGGCAAAACGCCCCTTAACACAGGAATGCCCACGATTGGCCTCACCGCCTTTGTACGGAACCATACGAACAACCTGGTCACCTTTTAGATCGGCCCTGAAGGCACAGCCTACTCCACAGTACGCACACGTCGTCACGACGCTGCGCTGGGGCTGGCCTTGTTCAATGACCGTGTTTTCCATCAGCGTCGACGTTGGACACGCCTGTACACAAGCACCACAGGAAACACATTCAGACGCCATAAAAGGCTGCGCCTGACCGGCGACAACAACAGAATCAAAGCCTCGTCCATCAATGGTTAACGCAAATGTTCCCTGTACCTCTTCGCAAGCTCGAACGCAGCGGGAACAAACAATGCACTTGCTGGCATCAAACGTGAAATAGGGATTGCTCGTATCCTTAGTCGCCGACAGATGATTTTTACCGGTCAGGCCATAGCGAACTTCCCTGATCCCCACCTCACCGGCCACGTCCTGCAGCTCACAATCACCGTTAGCAGGACAGGTCAGGCAATCGAGGGGATGGTCTGATAAGTATAACTCCATAACATGACGACGCAATTTCGCAACGCTATCTGTTTGCGTGCGAACCACTAAACCCGGTTCGACTGTCGTTGTGCAAGAAGCGGGAAAACCTTTACGCCCTTCTATTTCAACCAAGCACATACGGCAGGACCCAAACGCTTCCAAAGAATCTGTGGCACACAGTTTGGGAATACTGATATCGGCCAAGGCGGCGGCTCTCATAATCGAGGTGCCGGCGGGAACAGCTAGCGTTTGCCCATCAATGGTTAAGCTCACCAACTCACTACCTGGGTCAGACTGGCGGTTGACCGCCGGTGTTCCATAGTCCTTAT
>CAYNZI010000254.1:613-4786 GCA_964401565.1 uncultured Spongiibacteraceae bacterium | reverse complement strand
TGCTCCTTCTTTGTTAATCGCCTGTGGTTTGGCGTTAAGGAGTTTTGATTAATGGCTAATATTAATTTACTACCTTGGCGCGAAGAGCGTCGTCAGGGACTGAAACAATCGTTTTTAGTTGTGCTTGGTGTTATTGCAGGGATTTCGGTACTGCTGGTCGTGCTAATGCACATGTTTGTCAGTGGATCAATTGACGGTCAAAGTGGTCGCAACGGGTATCTGAAAAAACAAATTAATGAGCTGGACCAACAGGTCAAAGAAATTAGAGAGCTTGAAAATAAAAAGAACGAATTGTTAGAGCGAATGAAAGTCATCCAGGACCTGCAGGGTAATAGGCCTGTTATCGTCCGGGTATTTGACGAGATGGTTCGCACGCTTCCAGATGGTGTTTTCTATCAGAGTTTGGTGAGAACTAACAATGAGATCAAATTGCAGGGTATTGCTGAATCAAATCAGAGAGTATCAAGCTTAATGCGGAAGGTGGATAAGTCAGACTGGTTCGCGTCGCCTAATCTAACCGCCGTTAAAGAGCAGCCGAAATATGGAGAGCAGGCGAGTGAGTTTAATATGTTATTCATCATTAGTACGCCTGCGGCTGCAGCTGCTGCAGAAGGCGAGGAGGAATAACTGATGGCTTTTAGTGATGCACTACAGGAATTAAAAGAGTTTGATGTCAATGATCTTAGCGTAGACAACATTGGCTCATGGCCGGTTGCCATTAAAATTATTGTTTGGGTGATAGTGTTTGTCGCCGTGTTAGCGGCGGGATACATATACGATGTTTCGGACCTGCAGAAAAACCTGGCGCAAGAGCAAAAGAAAGAACTGGATTTGAGATCTGAGTTCGAAAGGAAAGCTTACCAAGCTGCTAATCTTGATGCCTATCGAAAGCAAATGATAGAAATGGAAGAATCCTTTGGGGCACTAGTCAGTCAGCTACCCAGTGATACGGAAGTGCCAGGTTTACTGGAAGATATCACTAATAAAGGCCTGGCGAGTGGACTTGATATCAACAGCATTACGTTGAGAAATGAGATCGCCCAGGAATTTTATGTAGAGAAACCTTTTGAAATAGTGGTTCGTGGTAATTACCACGACATCGCTACTTTTGTCAGCGGTATTGCCAGTCTTCCTCGTATTGTAACGTTACACGATTTCGAAATTACCCAGAGTGATGATGCGATTCTAAATATGAAAATTACCGCGAAGACTTATCGCTATAAAGACCTGGAGGAAGATGATGCGTAAATTATCCCTCTTAGCTCCTCTGTTGTTTGGGTTGGTATTAACGGCTTGCACCAGCGATAACTATCAAGACTTAGACGAGTTTATGGCTGAGAAAAAGGCCAGACCTGCAGGTGTTATAAAACCCATTCCTGTTTTTAAGGCCTATAAGGCGTTTACTTATAGTGCCGCAGGTATGCGCGGACCTTTTGACCAGCCGGTGGATGTTGGCGAGATTACGCGTATGCAATTAAACAGCAATGTGAAGCCCGACAGCAACAGAACGAAAGAATACCTTGAGCAATTCAGTCTCGACACTTTATCAATGGTCGGAACGTTGGAGCAGGGTGGTCAGTTCTGGGCCCTATTGCTAGATGACAATGGTGGCGTGCACAGAATTCAGAAGGGCAATTACGTTGGCCGCAATCATGGCAAGATTGTTGAAGCTAGTGAAACTTATTTGTCTGTGATTGAAATAGTACCAAACGGCGTCGATGGTTGGGTGGAAAGACCCAAAACCATCAAGATACAAACATCAGAAGAACAGTGATAGCGGAGAGTTCCATGGAAATTGCATACAGACAATTGAGTTCTATTAAGGGAGGGGTGAATGTTAAGCCTTTTCAATTATTAAGGACTTTGTTCGTCGTACTGTGCGCATTAACAGGTAGCGTGACATCTGCTGCTGATGCCAATCTAACTGACGTCCAGTTTAGCTCCCAGCCAGGAGGCCGCTTCGAAGTACGAATGGATTTTGATAATACTCCTCCTGAGCCCAAGGGCTATAACATAGAGAAACCTGCCAGAATTGCTATTGATCTGACTGGCGTAACGAGTCAGTTGAAGCAAAAGAAATTCCCACTGTCTTATGGCAACGCTACTAGCGCTGTCATTCTTGAGGCGGGTGGCCGTACTAGAATGATTCTTAACCTTGTCGAACTAGCACCGTATACAACGCGTATTGAGGGCAACAGCTTATATGTTGAAGTAGGTGATTCCGGTGTTCGCGATTACTTGAAACCCACCAAAGAAAATCCTGCTCTGGTTGCCGCCACTAAGAGCACCGTTGCGACGGGAGCCAACGAGATAATTGATGTTGACTTCCAGCGTGGAGAAATGGGTGAAGGTCGTCTAGTTGTTAAGTTGGCCAGCCCTAAAGCCGGTATTAATGTATTTGTAGAAGGGGGATTAATTAAGGTTGATTTCTCAGGGGTCAGCTTACCTGAGCGCTTGCAGCGACATTATGACGTTAGTGACTTTGCAACTCCGGTTCAATCAGTCGAAGCTCATCCCAGCGATGGCGGGGCACTGTTTTCATTGGAAGCGAGTGGTGACTACGATTATCTCGCCTATCAGACGGATAACGAATATGTTGTTAGCGTAAAGCCGTTGACTGATGAAGAAATCGAACTCAAGAAGAAGGAGTTTGCATACGTAGGTGAGAAACTATCACTCAATTTCCAAGATATCGAAGTCCGAGCGGTTTTGCAGTTGATTGCTGATTTCACCAGTTTGAACCTGGTCGCGAGTGATACGGTTTCCGGTCGTATAACACTGCGCTTACAGAACGTTCCTTGGGACCAAGCTTTAGACTTGGTATTAAAAACTAAAGGTCTCGACAAACGCCAAAATGGCAACGTTCTAATGATCGCACCGGCTTCAGAAATTGCCGAACGCGAGCGTCTTGAGATTGAAAACAATAAGCAAATTGAAGAGTTGGCGCCATTACAGACTGAGTATATTCGTATTCGATACGCGGATGCCGGCGAGATGAACAAGTTATTTGATACCGGTAGCGGAGAAGAAGGAAGCAAGGCAACGGCTAGTATGTTGTCGGCTCGCGGTAGTGTCATCGTGGATGAGCGGACTAACTCTTTGTTAGTGACTGAAACGGCTCAAAAACTGCAGGAATTGAGACGGGTTATTCGTTTACTCGATGTGCCTGTAAGACAGGTGCTTGTAGAGGCTCGTATTGTTATTGCCAACTCCAGTTTTGATGAAGAGCTGGGTGTAAAGTGGGGTCTTGCTGGTATTAATCAGGTTAATGGCGACAACACCTTGTTCTTCGGTGGTAATACAGCATCGATTGAGGCCAGCCGAAATTCCGTAGCGGATGCGGCGTTACAACTGGCGCAGGGCAACCCGCTTAGCGAAGCAATACTGGCTCCTGATGCACTCAATGTGGATTTGGGTGTTGCTAATCCGGCAGGTAGTTTGGCGGTGGGGTTTGTCAGTAGTGATGTAATATTGCAAATGGAGCTGAATGCACTGGAATCCCAGGGTCGTGGCGAAATCGTATCGCAACCTAAAGTTATCACGGGCGACAAACAGGAAGCTATTATCAAATCTGGTTCGGAGGTTCCTTATCAGGAGTCGTCGGCAAATGGTGAAACTACCATCTCGTTTAAAGAAGCCGTATTAAAGCTTCAGGTTACGCCGAGCATTACACCGGACGATCGAATTATTATGAAACTGGAAATTAACCAGGATTCTATTGGTGAGCTGGTACCGTCCGGTAATGGCGGAGTTGTTCCCACTATTGATACGACTGAGCTAAAGACTCAAGTATTGGTCGGTAACGGAGAAACAGTGGTACTAGGTGGTGTATTTCGGACGGTTGATGTTGAGTCTGAATCCAAGGTTCCAGTTTTGGGTGATATTCCCTATCTTGGGCGTCTGTTTACTAGTACGTCTGTGACTCAGGAAAAAACAGAGACGTTGATTTTTATTACGCCAAGAATTTTGGCTGACACATTAATCGATTAATCTTCTAGTAGTAATCCATGAAATCATCTTCAAATGTTTTTCTCGTCGGTCCCATGGGGGCCGGCAAATCGACCATTGGGCGATTGCTGGCAGCCGAACTCCGCTTGGATTTTAACGATACAGACAAAGCGATCGAAGATCGAAGTGGTGTCGATATCCCATGGATTTTCGATATGGAAGGCG
>CAYNZI010000254.1:0-603 GCA_964401565.1 uncultured Spongiibacteraceae bacterium | reverse complement strand
GGTAGGGCAGGGAGTTTGGGTGTGGAAGGGGGAGCGGGGGTTCGAGATCGGGAAGAGGCGGTGTTGGATGAGCTAAGTCAGCTGGATAAAGTATTGCTAGCAACGGGCGGAGGCATCGTTCAAAAGTCAGAAAATCGGCGAGTGCTTTCAAGTCGTGGCAGGGTTGTTTATCTGATGACGTCAATTGACGAGCAGGTCAGGCGTACAGCTAGAGATAAGAAACGGCCTCTGCTAAATAGTGACGATCCACGTAAAGTGTTAATTGATTTAATGGAATCTCGGCATCCATTGTATGATGAAATTGCCGATTATATTATCGATACCGATGGTCGTAGCCCCAAATCGGTAGCTCAGGAATTAGCGCAAACGTTAACATCCTGAATCCAGTGATTCTCCCTTATCTTGTTTGTCCGGCTGTGTTATAAAGTACGCTGGATAGCGTGGTTCTCTCGTTCCGCTATCGTTTTTTATGTGACTTATTCATAGCCCCTAATCTCTTTCTAACAGTCTAAACATATGATGCAAACACTCAATGTCGATCTGGGCGATCGTAGTTATCCCATTTATATTGGCGAAGGTTTATTGTCGCAGCCCGAATTGCTG
>CAYNZI010000253.1:0-4801 GCA_964401565.1 uncultured Spongiibacteraceae bacterium | reverse complement strand
ACTGCGTCGAGTACTGCCGCTCCATGGTGCAGGCCCCTCCGGGATTCCCTCCAGAGCGGCTGAGCCTTAAAACGCTTCGCTGTCTCATCCACTCCCTCGGCCAAGCCCCTTTACATTCCGCGACAGCACTCGACGCAGTCCTCTAATAGTGTGCTTACTTCAATGCTTACCGCGATCAATGGCTTTGTCCTGTTGCCGGGTTAAAATAACAACGGCAGAGATAACAGGCAATTCTGGGACTTTGTTTTTGAGTGGGGCTTTGCTATGCGTAATTTTTTGTTGAAACAAGTTGATGTAAATTTTCGGTGTCGTCCAAATCGACTGATACAGAGTTGTTTTAACTGTTTTTGCTATCATGAGCATTACATGGCCCTTGATCACTGTATAATCTAATTTTCCCCAACTTGAATCGTTGTATAGAGAAATGTCGTCTAAATATTGGAGTGATTTTGTTAAAGATCTGGACCCTTATGTTCCCGGCGAGCAGCCCACACTGCAAGACTTAATTAAACTCAACACTAACGAAAATCCTTATCCGCCATCACCTAAAGTGGTGGACGTTTTGACTCAAGACTCGGTTAATCTACTGAGGCTGTATCCTGATCCTGCCAATGTGCTGTTGAAGAAGTCGATTGCGCGTTATAGCGATGTCGATCAGGGTAATGTGTTTGTTGGCAATGGTTCGGACGAAGTGTTGGCCTTTGCGTTCCAGGCGCTGTTCAGGCATCAGTCGCCAATCTTATTTCCCGACATTACCTACGGGTTTTATACGGTGTATTGTGGCCTGTTTGATATTGACTATGCCGAATTGCCGCTGATGGATGATTTTTCGATTAACTTCCAGGATTATCAACGTGACAATGGCGGCGTTATTTTTGCCAACCCCAATGCGCCAACGGGTCTTGGGAAAAGCCTGCAGTCGATAGAAACGTTTCTTCAGTTTAATACGGAATCGGTGGTCATTGTCGATGAGGCTTATGTTGATTTTGGCGCCGAGTCGGCGGCGAATCTTATTGACCGCTACCCTAATCTTTTAGTGGTTCAGACCTTGTCGAAGTCTCGTTCGTTAGCAGGTAGTCGTGTCGGGTTTGCTCTGGGTGATCGAGGGCTTATCGAGGCGTTAGAAAAGGTGAAAAATTCATTTAACCCGTACTCGGTCGATCGCCTGGCTGAAGTGGCTGCTGTCGCGGCTATAGATGATGTTGCCTATTTTGAGCAGTGCTGCGGGAAAATAGTAAAAACACGACAGTGGGTATCCGGACAGCTTGCAAGCCTGGGGTTTGAAGTGTTGCCATCCCTGGCCAATTTCGTCATGGCTAAACCGACGGGTATCAGTGCGCCGGAGTTGTTTACTCTGCTGCGGCAGCACAATATCGTGGTCAGGTTTTTTAAGAAACCGCGTATTGACGAGTTTATACGGATCAGTATCGGCACCGATGATGAGATGAGTGTGTTGATCGATGCATTGAAAGAAATACTGTTATAGCGTGCTGAAATGAGGGGCGAGGCCTTTACAAGGAGTTGGGCTGTGGTAGAGTTGCGCCTTTTATACACCAGCGCCCATCGAAGGGTTTTTATACATTATTATTCATGCGAACTTTGGTAGGGTTCGCCACTGAAATAGGACGTAGCTATGCCTGTTATTACTCTCCCTGACGGAAGTCAGCGGTCATTTGATCAACCTGTCTCAATTGCTGATGTTGCCATGGATATTGGTCCTGGTTTGGCGAAAGCCGCACTCGCCGGAAAAATTGCCGGTGAATTGGTTGATACGTCGTATTTAATCAGCGAAGACATTGAGCTTGCGATTGTAACCGAGCGTGATGAAGAAGGATTGGACCTGATCCGTCACTCAACAGCTCATTTGATGGCCATGGCCGTTCAGGAATTGTTTCCCGGGGTTCAGGTGACAATTGGACCGGTGATTGAAGACGGGTATTTCTACGACTTTGCCACTGGGCATAGTTTCAGCACCGAAGACCTGCAGAAAATCGAAAAGCGCATGCTGGAGATTACTAAAGATGATTTGCCGATCGAAAGAATGGTAATGACTCGCGAGCAGGCGATTAAAGAATTTCGGGAGATGGGAGAACACTACAAAGTACAAATCATCGAAGACTTACCTGAAAGTGAAGAGATATCGATCTATCGGCAGGGTCCATGGCGAGATTTGTGTCGCGGTCCTCATGTGCCAAGCACTGGAAAACTAAAAGCCTTCAAATTAATGAAAGTTGCCGGTGCGTATTGGCGTGGTGACTCAAAGAATGAAATGTTGCAGCGCGTGTATGGTACCGCCTGGTCTAACAAGAAAGATTTGAAGGCTTATTTGCACCGATTGGAAGAGGCAGAAAAAAGGGATCACCGCAAGCTGGGTAAAAAGTACGATTTATTCCACATGCAAGAAGAAGCTCCAGGTATGGTGTTTTGGCATCCCAAAGGCTGGAACGTTTATAAGACAATCGAAAGTTATATGCGTGAACAACAAACGCTGAATGACTATCAAGAGATTAAAACGCCACAATTGGTCGATTTCAGTTTATGGCAGAAATCTGGACACGCTGATAAGTTTGGCGATGATATGTTTACGCTAGAGGCCGATGGTCGCGACTTTGCCATTAAGCCAATGAATTGCCCCTGCCACGTTCAAGTATTTAATCAAGGGCTGAAGAGTTACCGAGACTTGCCGTTGCGGCTGGCTGAATTTGGTTCGTGCCATCGCAATGAGCCTTCTGGGTCGTTACACGGAATTATGCGTGTACGAGGTTTTGTTCAGGACGACGCGCATATATTTGCTACTGAGGATCAAATTCAGCCGGAAGTATCGGATTTTATCGATTTCCTGCATTCAGTGTACGAAGATTTTGGTTTTAGCGATGTTATCTATCGTTTGTCGACAAGACCTGAGCAACGTGTTGGGACGGATGAAAGTTGGGATAAAGCCGAGAGAGCGCTAGCAGATGCGTTGGACGGCAAAGGTCTTCCGTGGGAAGAGTTACCAGGCGAAGGTGCTTTTTATGGACCAAAAATTGAGTTTTCGCTGAAAGATTGCATTGGCAGGGTATGGCAATTGGGCACCATTCAGGTCGATTTTTCGATGCCGGGCCGACTGGATGCGCAGTATGTTGCTGAGGACGGGTCGCGCCAAACACCGGTCATGTTACACCGTGCAATTTTGGGTTCATTTGAGCGATTTATTGGAATTTTGATCGAACATTACGAGGGCGCATTTCCTACGTGGTTGGCACCGACTCAGGTGGTTATTGCCAACATAACGGACAAACAGGCCCCATATGTCGAAAAAGTGCACCAATACTTGAAAAATAATGGAATTAGAGCCGATGCGGACTTGAGAAACGAGAAGATCGGCTTTAAAATTCGCGAGCATACAATTCAGAAGGTTCCTTATCTGTTAGTGGTTGGTGATAAGGAAATAGAAAACCAGACTGTAGCCGTGCGTGCACGTAATGGTGAGGACCTTGGTTCCATGTCATTGGAAGCTTTTGAACAGGTTCTTATTGATGACGTAGCGCGACGCGGTCGTGTTCGTTTTGAGAAAACAGCGGAGAAATAACGATTAAGCAAAAAGGTAAAAGCAAGCGGGCTACGATCAACGATGAGATCGAAGCAACTGAAGTTCGCCTAATAGGCGCCGAAGGTGAGCAAGTCGGTATAGTACCCATCGAAGAAGCTCGTGCAGCTGCGGCTGAAGCGGCACTCGATCTGGTGCAAATAGCAGATTCCGATCCGATAGTTTGTAAGATTATGGACTATGGGAAACATGTGTTCGAAGCGAAGAAGCAGCAGGCCGCGCAGAAGAAGAAGCAGGTCCGAACACAGGTTAAGGAGATGAAGTTTCGTCCTGGGACGGAAGATGGGGATTATCAGGTAAAACTACGCAACCTGGTACGTTTCCTTGAAAATGGGGACAAAGCCAAGGTGACACTACGTTACCGCGGCCGTGAAATGGCTCATCAGGAGTTGGGAATCGATTTACTCAAGCGCGTCGAAAAAGATCTCGAAGAGCTGGGTTCGGTTGAACAATTTCCAAAGATGGAAGGTCGTCAATTGACGATGGTCATTGCCCCGAAGAGTAAAAAGAAGTAGCGAGAGCTCACTGGTTTCCTGCCACCTCGGTGGTGTTGTTACATGGGAAAGCAAGGGCCGTTGTTTTTTTTGTTTTATTAACAATTGATTTCAGGGCTGTTGAAGGCTATTTAGTCTTCAAATAAACGGTTCTCAAATGCGGAGTATCTAACGATGCCAAAAGCTAAAGTACATAGCGGGGCAGCTAAGCGTTTTAAAAAAACCGGATCTGGTTATAAACGTAAAAGCGCCCATAAGAGTCACATCTTGACCAAGATGACCACTAAACGTAAGCGTCAGCTACGTGGAACATCTGAAGTTCACGCTTCAGATAAAGTGTTAATCGATCGTATGTTGCGTGCTAAGTAAGCGCAGTCATCCCTTGAAGTTCAAGTAATGGTTAAGAATAGGAGACTATTATGCCTCGCGTAAAACGTGGTGTGACTGCACACCGTCGTCACAAGAAGATTTTAAAGCAAGCCAAGGGTTACTACGGTGCCCGTTCACGTGTATTTCGTGTTGCCAAGCAAGCTGTTATCAAAGCTGGTCAATATGCTTACCGTGACCGTCGTCAGCGTAAGCGTCAGTTTCGCGCTTTGTGGATTACTCGTATTAATGCGCAGTCGCGTGCTAACGGGTTGTCTTATAGCCGTCTGATTGCCGGATTGAAAAAAGCGAATATCGGTTTGGATCGTCGCGTACTTGCCGATTTGGCAGT